>NZ_CP096259.1 GCF_023205015.1 Providencia rettgeri
GCTTTTATATTCTTTATGACCACTCTGGTATTTCTTAGATTTGATTCTATTGCGAGAGTTTTAACTTTAGTAATACCTTTATTTGCTGTTTATATATTGTCACCTAGCAGCAAAATATTGCGGTTACACAAGAAAAAGAAACCTGAATGGGCTTCAGTGGGAATCAAAAGAAATGCCCCTCTATTAAACCCTCAAGTTGCATTAGTGATAATTGCTGTTACCACAATAACTGTATTTTTTCTTCGTTATGACCATGTGATAACAACGAAAATCATACAACTGATATGGGGAGATATAAAAACAGCATATGCTGATATTTTCGGGAAAAGCAGTGCGAATAAATTATTCTCTCTGAGGAATATCCCAGTTTGTACATATTATACATTCCATATATTACGCTCATGCGTTGCATTCCTGCTCGTGGCTTATTCAGCAAGTGTCTATTTTCGTTATAAACAACAAACTATGTTTAAAAAGGTACTTTTTAATGCTACCTATCATGAAGATGCATTGCAATTTATCCGCGAACTATCATGGCGAGAATTTGAGGAATTTATTAGAGAGTTATTCAACAGCCTTGGGTACAGAGCTACTGTCACTAATTATGGTCCAGATGGTGGAAAGGATATCATTATGGAACGTGATGGAATCAAAGTTTTCGCGCAATGCAAACACTGGAAATCTGACAATGTAGGTGTTGCTATCGCTCGTGAAATGGTTGGTGTACTAGAAGCAGAACCCGAATTTAAGCATGTATTTCTAGTCACATCAGGTAAGTTTTCTAACGATGCAGTTCTATACAGTCACAGAACATCTGACCGTCTGACACTCATGGACGGAAAAATGATAGCCGATAAATTATTGCTGTTAAGAAAGTAATCCGCTTTTAGAACCTTTGCGCCCTATTCGTAGGGCGTAATTCTATAACATATATCAGATACACGTAACACAGATTATTGAGGCTCAAAATGACGGATGTTTCTTCCAATACTAAAAAAAATGAAAGTAAAAAAGGACTTGGTTTTCTTCTGAATAAAAAATCCATGATTGCAGTTGCAGTTTCAGCAGGTGCAATAGCAGCATTTGTTTTACTCAAACCAGTAACAGACACGACAGAAATTGATGTTAATTATTATAGTGACGTTGAAACCTCTATTCCTGTTTTTAACAATCCCAAAGAGGCAGAACCAGAATCGAACAGTGCCGAGAACGTAGCTAAAACCGATTCTCCGGCATCAGAGGATAAATCCGACTCTGTTACAGGTGATGTTGCTAAGACGCTCTCAGAAGCAGTACAGGAGCATTCTGACGTAACAGAAAAACAGAATCCATCAGATAGCGAACAAAGCATTAATGACATGCTTGAGCATGTTAGCGAAGCAGCTACCTCAGTAGTGGAACACACTCAGGCATTAAGTACCAACTTTACAGGTCAACCACCTGCACCGGCAGCTCAGGAGCTCAGTGATGTGTATTACAGCAATCAGGCTCCAACACAGCAACAAGACTTTAAAAACGTATTTGATGCAGCATTGGAAGAAAGAAACAAACGCCTTGAAAATGACCAAAACCTCGACTATGTAGGGAAGCAATTAACGATCCCATACGCTCCAAATTCACAAACTAAAGTCTATCTCTACCGTAATTTTGCTGTGAAAATTTTCCTACCAGCACAATCTGAAGCCGTTAAAGAGCTCAACTACTTTATCAATGGCTCGGACCATGACGATCATTTCGATATCAAATTATTACCAAATAACATTTTGCTCTTATCGAAAAAGCCAAGTTCTGAAGTGTGGGGCGGCACAGACTTATTCATCACTCACGGTAAACAAAATTATACATTTATATTACTTAGCGCGAAAAAACCTGATGAAAGAACTGATTCTATTCATTATGAAAAAGTTAGCGCGAACACAACCAGTAAGTGATCGGCAACTCTCCCAAACTACTTACAGCCCCTTTTTGGGGCTTTTTTGGATTCAAAATGGAAAAATACACGAGTCTGAGAACAATAGCTGACGATATTCAGATGTACCCATATTCATATCTTTTATGCCGACAATTATTAAAAAAGGGATACATCGAGGGCGAGGCTGTGATTGGTATCTATAAGCAAGAACTGGTCCAAACTCCGGAGACAGATTTAGCTTACACAAACAGCATATTGCAATACTCATGGATCGAGACAAAGGCTCATACCATCATAGACCCTTTAATTGATTTTCGCGACGGAAACCGAGAAATTAACCTAATCGAGAGAGACAAAACAGCAAATTACCATGCTGGCGTAAATCCCTTGATAATTACGAAGGAATTACTTCCAGAACATCGTTGCTCTGATGAAGTGTTTACACTAATGAGAGGGGCTGAATCAGAGGCAATGAGGCGAATTTTAGGTTTAGAACAAAACCCCAATGGGATAACAATGACAGAAGCAGCTTACTTAGCTAACCATCATACGTGTGATTACTTGGGGTATGAAAGAATCATTTTGAATTTTTTTATTAAACACAAATTAACACCAATCCTAATAAACGAATAGTTGCCGCTTTATTCAAGAGTTAAACATAAACCATATAAGAGATAAATTATGCCAGATTTAGAATATTACTTACTTTCCCCTGCTTCACACAAAGGTGTAGAAAACGAACATGCAAACTCAGGTAGAATGTTAGACCGATATTTGAATACTAATGGTCGCTGGAGTGCATTTCCACCCAAGAAGAATATTAGCTTATTATATTGGAAGTCAAAAGAGGAAATATTAAAAGCCGCACAAATAGCAATCAACTCAGGGCGAGATGTGCATATCTGCAAAATATCAACAAATGGAAAAGTAAACCAAGATAGAATGATTAATTACAACGAAAATCATTTACCCTGCCTAACTGGATATATAAAGTAACTATTCGTGAGATTACATGCAGATATGTTTAATATATCTGCATGTAATTATTTATTTTGTAAATTTAAAATCCACATTATTATTTTTAACTCTTATAAGCAGATTCTTTTCATGCTGTATAAACACACCTAAGAAGGTGTAAAATTCTTCTGGGTTTTTCCTGACTGATTCTTTTAATAGTTCATATGCTTCTTGATCCTTTGGCGTGTAATTAGTTAACAATTGGTCTAAGTATTCCGTTTTATTATTTGGAACTCTTACACCGTATATTCTATAAATAATATATCCAGCCAGAATTGACAAAGGGAAAGACAAAAATAACCTTACCTCAAATTTAATAGATAAAACTAGTAGAAATATAAAAAATACTGCAATAGCCGGTCTAAATGTTAAATTAGCCAATTCACGATTAACTTGCACCTCATCCTGTTCAAAGCACCGTAGAATTTGAATAAGGCTTGATTTCTTTGGTTTTAACATAACATTCTCCTTTATTAAGATTAATTCGCTATAGTTTATTGTCATCAAATAGTAGAACAAATTTACTTGGTCCGAGTTAAAAACAAATGAAGTTCATCCGGTGTAACTATTGGAATAGTTCTTTTTTTGTCCTTCCTGTACTTTATTAATGAAATTATTTCCATGATTACCATTGATACAGATAAGGCTTTTGTGGCTCTTGTTACTGCAACATATAACAAATTTAATTCATCATTAATAAATATTAGATTCTGTTTTTGTTTTGGTGTTTTCTCAATATATTCAACTAATGAAACATAATCATCATCAATCTCAATATATTCCCATTCAAGTCCTTTCGATGAATGTGCAGTTACAAGCGTTAAATCAGCATCATTGTAATTATTAACTGCTGCTTCTTTAATTTTATCAACCAGCTCTAGAATATCAGGCTCATTCTCAATTAGGTGTATCGTCCTTTTCAATGTGTTGTCGCCTGAGTTCTCTGCAACGCTTACAACGCGATTCCAATTGGGGTAGTCGTATAAAAATGCTTTTCTCTTTATCATTTTCGTATTGCCAATATACAGATAGTAAAAATCAGCAATATCGTCTAATGCATACCTATCAATCCCACCTACAAAGAATACTTTTTTACCGTTTCTTCCAGCGTCAATTGCATTGATCAACACAGATAGATTGGTGCGTGAAATCACAGTTCTAGGGAAGATATTCTTGACTTCAGCTTTACTGATAAGCCTATCAGCAATACCGGTTGTTTTAAGGCTTACAGTCTCCCCTTTTAACATCAGTATGGCATTTGCGATAGCAGCCACACATCGTCCAAACCGATATGACGTGGTTAGGCGCAATATCTGAGCTCCATCACGTACAGAAGCATCTAGTGCATCATTTGCCCCACGCCAGCGGTTGATCATTTGGTGTGTGTCACCTACAAAAATTCTCTTACATTCACACTTATCAAGCATTGCTTTCGTTACTAAGTTTGCATCCTGTGCTTCATCAAACAAAATGATGTCGAACCATATATGTAGGGGAGGGGCGACCAACTGAAAATATTTTATGTAAAAGTCAGGGGGAGCAGGAAAGTCCCTTTTAGGGTCGGCTTGTAATTCAAAAATGAGTTTTGCATTTTCTAATGCGCTTTTCCTAACATTATCAGTATGTTTTTTACCACTCCCTGCATTCTCTGTTGGAACGTGATGTATCTGTAACGAATAATCATCAGATCTATAAAAGTTATTTAGAGTCTCGATTATGAGAAATTGCAACTGAACAGATGTAATGTTTAGTAACCGAGCAACATCGAACCCATTAAAATTAAACTTCATTTTGTACTTCAAGTTTTTCAAATACCTATATGCCATTGCATGAGTAGTGATCACTTTGGTATTAGACGGGAATTTTTGTGATGCCTCAGTCTGTATGCCCTTGTTATAGGCTAAGTACAGAATACGTTTATCCGGATTACGCTTTGCCAGTTGAGTCAATATGAACGTTTTTCCTGAGCCTGCATAAGCCTGACAGCAAATATACTTTTCTTCAGAGGCTAAAATTGCTTCTTGTTCTTGAGAAAGAGTGATTTTTGGCATATCTATCAATCCATTACTATTAGCTTGAATGGAGAATATCATAGAAATCAAATCACTTTGGAGGGCAAGGAAATCCAGGAGGGAGCAAAACATTACAATAGTAATAATACTGCGTATATTCAATGCGTTAGAAATTAAGTCATGCAAAAGGTCAAACAAAGCTCGCAGACCATCAAACCAAGTGATAGCATACGAATTACAGAATCGTCATCAATAATTAGATTTGATGACTTTACGGAAGCCGGTTCATAACTACCGCTAAGTTTATGTGAACCGGCTGTATTTAAACCCACAAAAGGGGAACAACTATGTCAAATTCAAACGACACTATCGACTATACCATACGAGGAATTCCTATGGCAGTAGATAAGGTTATCACAGCCCTTTCAACCGCAGCACGTATACCCAAATCTACGTTCATACGGAATAAACTCTCAGAAATTTTCCAAAATATATATGATCAGTATGCAGCAACAAGCAAATTGGTTGCCGCATATGATGAAAAGCTCGCAAGAGATCTTGGTACTACTGTTAAGCAAGTTCCAATTGATAACTTTATGACAACCGCTGATAAAGTAGCATTCTGCGAAATATTGGATATCAAAGAGGACCGAGTTCTAGAAAATATTCTAGTCGAAAATGGAAAGTACCTATTACAAAGGGCACGTCAGACAATGCTGGTTCGCGGTAATCGTTCAGTGCTTTCAGCAAGTTCTCTTTGGCTCGCATTATTCTGCGAGGTAGCAAGTGCATCTGATAAAAAAATCAGACTGGCAGAAGATAAAATCTTTAACAAGATTGGAACTCGTGCCGGTCATTACAAGTATACCGAAGATATAAACGAAATACGTGAAAGTAAGGGGATTCCACCTGTGCCTACTCGTGAAACAGACGCAGAGACTAGCAATTGTCATGTACGTATTTACAAGCCACATGAGTATCAGTTTGGTGCTTGGCGCGTAGTAATTACTTTAAGTAAAAAAGCAGAGCTAGCCGTAAAAGAAATCTCTATAAATTTTCCTGAATTTAAAAACAGAATTTTAATTGCTAAAAAAGGTGAAGGTTATCTTACGCCTGTTATAAATAGCAATAATGAATATGAAAGTGGATTTTTAATTAAGAACGGTGAATGTGAGCTCGATTTATATTCAACTGGGATTGAAGAAGAAGAAAATCCAACCTCAATTACTGAGGTAGCTGAATTATTGGCAGAACATATCAGTAATATTATTTGTCGGCTGTTATAAAATATCTATAAGAATAAAGCCGTATAAAATACGGCTTTATTCTTTGGTGACGGTCGTAAGTAATTACAAAACAGGAATTACAGTAGTCACTGCTACTGATGAAGTCATGATACCATTGATGATGTCCGGAGCGTAGTACAGACCAATTGCCGCACCAACTGCCACAGCAAAGGTCATTAACGACTGACGAACAACTGCCGCCGCAATACCAACAACGACAATCAGACCCACTAACACACGACCTAATGACCCCTGCATATATGCAGTGATTTGCATCCATACTTCTTTGAAACCGGACTGCTCGGTTCCTTTGCCATAGGCAAACATAACTGCCAGTGCCGCTACACATAACACTGCTAAAACCACGAAAAGCACTTTTTTGGTATCAATTTTCGGCATGGCACATGTTTTTACTAATTGCATATCTAACCCTTCTATATTTACAGTATTAAATTGACAGCAAACTACTATCAACGTGGATTTTACATTTACTAATTAATATTTATCTTTTATAAGGTTGCTAAAACGAATTGGTTTTATTGTGATTTTTTCATCATGGCTTCGATGGTGTTTACAAACATATCCATTGGTACAGCACCTTCTATCACACGTTTTTCACCAGTTTTATTATCAACTATTACCGTTGTAGGAGTGCCTGAAACACCAAGAGCTCGGCTTTCTGCCTTGTCTTTATCTAAAGTTAACTTTACAGAGTCAGTTTTAAGACATGTGTTATACGCAACAGGGTCTAACCCAAACATTCCGATCATATCTGCGGTAGCAAAATCAAATTCATGATTCCCCCACATTGAAATGATCTTCCAGTGATTGTCAGTGTTTTGAGCACCAGCACATAGCATTTTCACGGCATAATCAGTAGCATTTGGCTCGTGGAATGGTAGAGGGCTGTTTTTCCATTTCCAATTGACTAAACCACCATTCGCCTTATCAACTAGTGTTTTAGGGGTAGATGCGAAACGTTGGCAATATGGACATTGGAAATCCATGTACGTTACAAGTGAAAATCTCGCATTCTCATTGCCATAAGTTAGTGTGTTGGAATCAAGCTGGACCTGAGAAAGATTGAGATCTGGTTCTTCAGGTTGCGCTTCAGGCTGTTGCACCGGCTCAGTATTTTCGGACAGTGACAAAATTTTGCTTAAAGACTGGTTTACACCCGCACTTTCTGTTTTTGTATCATTTTGAATAGTAATTGACGAAGCCAATAGTGCATTCGTTTCCTTTAACTCACTTGTGGTTAAATAGGTACTGGTTATTCCTACGCCAACCATTGTAGTTAAAAGCGCAATCACTGATTTTTGATACGTTGATAATTTATTCATAATGAAAAATACCTTTCTACTTTATTGCAGGTGATGGTTCGTTTTGGTTATTAATATAGATTTTCATCCGATAGTTTTTGAGAGAATCTGGTTCTCCATTTTGCAAAATAGCCAATTCTTCATTAGTTAATTTATGCTCCGGATCTGAACAGTATTTTTCTTTAATACGAATATATTCATTTCGAGAATTTCTATTTTCAGGTGTTTCCTTCAGAAAATAGCTTCGTGAATTTTCTCCGCAAAACGATGGTAATTCGGGTTTGGCATATATGTGCGATGAACTACTGCGAGCCAAACTACTTATTAATAGGTCTGTATGAAAGCTACGGTCCACAGGAATATGCTTTTTGCCTTGGTCGTAGATCTCGTATGGTGATGCAATAACGTGCCTGTACCCTTGTTGTCGCAATGATGCTCCCCCCCTATTCGTATCTTTCCAATTTTCACGATAGGTATAGTCAGCAGGATAAGTAGCTGTTACTGCTTTTCGGGCAATTCGCTTATCAATTACGTCATTGGCTGTACCGCCATAACCCGATTCAATGCTAATTGTGGATGTTTTTACATAATTTCCGCACCCAAATATGGGCTTATCTGCGCTACTGCAACCTGATAAGGATGTCGCAAGCAGACAACAAAATATAAATGACTTTTTCATCTAAGTTCCTCACTGAAAATCGTGGTGAGTATGAACTATTTAGGTGCAGTTTTTCCCGATATAACAATGCAAAACGGTTCTAATTATGAAATTGCAAATTTAAAAACAGGTAACATTGTTGCATCAAAACATCCTAAAAATTTAGAGAAGCAGGTTCACCGAATGTTTATAAATTGGTTAAAATCCATACTGAAATCAGGGAAAGATCCCTTCTCGGTAGATGTGTCAACATTGCCAGATATGCAGGACTCACAGCATTCCATACTTCAAAAAGGTGAGATTGAAATTCCGGATGATATTAAATCTCAAATAGAAACATTCAAAATGCCGATTGGATATCCGCCAAAAATTGAAGGATATCCTGCAAGAATCAGCGGAAAACAATTGCTGATTAAAACCCAAGCGGAAATGATCACAAAAATCAAAAGAGAAATGCAAATCGGTGAGCTATTTGATGAATTGGTCATGCCACTACTATGTAATACTGCTGATTTCATACACTTACTACCAGCTTCTGAAGCACATCACCACAGAGCTCAAGGAGGGCTTTTACGACACAGTTTAGAAGTCTGTTACATCGCAGTTAAGCACACAAAGACCACGGACTTTGATAGCAATGAAACCCCTGAAGAACGGTCTGCTAACGCTTTGAAATGGCGTCTTGCAGTGGCTGTAACTGCATTATTGCACGACATTGGTAAACCAGTGTCTGACTATGAAATTTGGGATCAGACTGGTGTATATCAGTGGAAACCTAGTGGAAAAAACCTGTTTCATTGGGCTGTTGAACACGACATAGAAAGGTATTTTTTACAGTGGAACAAGAAAAGACATAATAATCATAGAATTATAGCACCTTCGCTTATTGATAAAATTGTTCCTGCGAAAGTGATAGAACTACTTCAACAAAATAGTAAAAACCTATATTTCAAAGTCATAGAGGCAATTTCTAACAGCGATAACATGGAACAGGCGGATAAAAAAGCAATCAATGGCAATCAGTTGTTTAATATTCTGTTACTCGCAGACCGAGCCTCTGTTGCAAATGACCTCAAATTGACATCAGGTGATGCGATACGCGCTGCCGGTTCTGGTGTATCAACAATTCAGCGTCTGGTTGATACTATGCGCCAATTTATATCATCAGGTCGTTGGACCCCAAACGTTCCTCCAAGTCCGATTTGGTCAACGCCAGATGGGGTCTACATTATTTGGGCTAGTGCCGCTGAAGAATTATGCAAAGAGATAAAAAACCTTGGAATTTTTATCCCACAATCAGCAGATAGTTTAGGTGAGATACTATTAGCTCATGATGTAATCATTGAAGCGCCAAGAGGTTCACTCTATTGGAAGATTGCACCAAAAAAGTTACTCAAATCGGCGTCGTTTATAAAAGATCCAGACACGTTCTTTTACTGCGTGAAATTAGCTTCAGACGAATTACTATTTGGCGAAAATATAAAACCAACACATGCATCTGTTTATGTCAAAAACGAAACGAGTTGGGTTAGTTTTGAACCAAAAACAGGAACTAATGTAGAAATCACAGGTGAAAAAACTGAACCAACTATCGTAAACAAAGATTTTAAGCATCAACCGATTGATATTGTAGATAAAATAATAAATGATACACCTCCAGAATCTGATAATGTAACTAGCATAATGGAAACGCTTGAAGAACTAGCCATTATCGAGCCGGTATGTAATGAACAAGCCGTTGAAGTACCTGAAGTTCAAGTTATAGCAGCATGTGATCTCAAGATACAGGGTGGTGATACACTGCCAGTAGGCAATCCTGCTTCTGAGATAACCCATAAACATAGCCTAGGGTTAAAAGAACGGATTATTGCCATGAGTAAACCGTCAGTAGCACTACCAATGAAATCACTGACTGATATACCAGTAGCTACTCAATTATCTGAGCAGAAATCATTGTTTGCAGACGTGAAACTTGATGACACCGACTCCGTAGAGATTACAACTCAAAAGGGTATGCATAGTGATATCTATATTACAGCTGATCTTCATATCAGAGAGGCTTTTGAAATATATCTATTAGGGCTTTCAAAAGAACAGTTAATTAGCAACATAAATCAAAATCACTTACTGGTTGATGATAAACTCGAAATACCCTCGGCATGGAAAGCCAGAAGCCCTCAAGCATCACGTTCTAAAGATGATGAAGCGCTGGTGCTTTTAAGATCAAATTTCTATCTTGTTTTGAAAAAAGAATTACTCATTGATGTATTTATCATCACAGGATTTTCTGAAATTGAACAAATGTTAAATCCAGCCATTCCTGACTTAGCAACCTCATTAATTGAAGATGTCATATTTTCTATTCACAATGAAAACGACATTTCCGAAAACCAATTTAAAACGATTCAATATATAGAGCTGAGTCGGACAGAACTTATTGAAATATCTGCTAAGTTGGGGGTGTCTCAAACGACATTCAAACAAATCATGGCTGTTAGTTTTGAAAGCTACAACAGCCATTTTGGACTTCAATTTATGCGAGAAAAACAATGAGTGATTGGAAACATTTAATGCCATTTCGTACTAACTACGAGATGTATGAAGTTTGTGGGTGGGGAACCGGTGTATTAGCTACGGTAGGTGTTGGTGCATATCTCTCAATGCCTTTTACTGCTACGCTATCTGCTGCTGCGATACAAAGCATTTTCGCCATGAAATCATTACCAAATGCAATTAAAATTGCAGTCTTGCATAAAAACCTAAAAACCAGACCAGCTCCTACGTTTACTTCAGCCTATGATGTTGTCAAAGAAATGATGAACAATCGCGACACGACATTGATAGGTAAAGGATTTACATGGCGGCATGAGCATGGTCAACGGGCGTATGAAATTTTAAAAAGCGGTGTTGCTGACAGGTTTTTACCCGATGATCATGAAAGCATGGGACATGGCTGGATTCATAAATTAGGGAATTCAAATGAGTGGATCAGCGTACCTGATGATTTAATGACGCTACATACGTCATTAACTGGTACTACGGGTTCCGGTAAAACGACTCTTTACAAATTACTTATTCTGCAAGCCGCTTTAAAACGGCAACCTCTTATTCTCATTGACCCTAAAAATGATGAGGAACTTGCGGATTACATGTATAAGTGCATGAAACTAATGGAACGAGAAGATGATTTTTATTATCTTTCCATTGCACACTTGGATAAATCCAACCGGATTTCACCAATATCAAATTATTCCAACTCAACTGAAGTAGCCAGCCGTATTATTTCTGTTATCCAGAAGGCTGATAACACAACTGATCCATTTATTTCATTTGCGACAATGACGTTGACAACTATTGTGCAGTTGATGAATTTCGCAAACGTAAAGCCTACTCTTGTAAATATAAAAGCACAGCTTGGTACTAATTTGGGTAATTTTGCTGAATTACTTGTTAAAGCAATCGACAAATTAGGATATGAGCTATTTCCTGATGTATACGACTCACTTCTTGATCGTAGATTAGAACATCATTCAATGACTAGAACGACAGGAACTATCGAGAACCATGCCGGAATAAGAATCACTATCTATCTGAATGATATTGCAAAAATTAAGGAATATACATTCATTAAAAGTGGAATTGACCTATTTCAGCATAATCGTGAACATTTCCAAAAGATGATATTAACAGCACTACCTGTATTAAGTATGTTAACTAGTGATGGGTTAGATGAAGTATTGTCACCGTCCAGTGAGAATATTGATGATGAAAGAGTCATTACTAATATGAAAGATATCATCAATACAAACGGAATGATGTATTTAGGGCTTAATTCTCTTGCCGATGGTGATAAAGGAAACGCCGTTGGCTCAATATTTCTAAGCGATATCACTGCTGTTGCGGCTGATATTTATAACTATGCCAAACCGCGTGGTGAAAAGAAACGCGACACAAATATTCTTATTGATGAAGCTGCTGAAGTTATCAACGATCAGGTTATTCGGCTTCAAAATAAAGGGAGAGGGGCAGGGTTTAAGTTATTCATTGCCTCACAGTCTACCACTGACTACGTTGCAACCCTTGGCTCTGAAGCGAAAAAAGAACAAGTTAGTATAAATGCGAACCATAATATTGCATTACGGACTATCAATATTCAAGGTCAAAAAGATTTAATAGAAAGAATACCAACTACAAATTTCAAGTACATCCAAAGAGGGCATGGTACGAGTTCGGGGGAAGATCCAGAAAAAATCACCGGAAGTATTGGTGAGCGATTGATGGAGGTTGAGAGTGAGTTATTTCCTCCACAACTATTAGGAAACCTCCCAAATCTAGAGTTTTGCGCTATTTTAAAAGCGGGGAATATATGTAAAGGTCAAATTCCAATTGTACAATTACCAACCAGCGAAAAAGAAGTATTAAAGTTAAAGATGCTAATCAAAGAATTTAATAAGGCACGTTAAATGGATAATATTGTCCCAGAGTATGAGTTTAGATCCAATGCAAGCGACATATATTTTGGTCGTTTTCTTCTCCAGTGGAATATTTGTAGCCGTCAGATCATATTAATGCTTCTATCTATGAAGGACACTGAATTTGAAACCATTTTCTGTGACTACTTCAACGAACAAATTGAGAAATATTATCAAAGAAAAAAAACTGATTTGAAGATTTCAGATTGGGACAATCTAGCAATAGTCATTTCAAAATCCATAGTTTTTCTTTCAAAGTTAAATAACACTTCGCCTTTAGATGAATATCACAAGTATAAATTCCCTGAAAGGTTAGATAATAGCGTTATTTCCAGTTTCTAAAGAGGTTATTAATGTCAGCCGATACACAATCTAACGGTAGTTCAATTAAAAAACTGTTACTTACGGTAACAGTTTTACTCATTATCATGTCATTGTTTATCCCTGCTGAATGGTATAAATCAAACATGGTTAGCGAGTTAAAAATGGGCGAATTGATTACTGGTAAAAGTGGTTTTCATAGCCAGATTCTCCCATTTGCCAATGAGTTATATAATGACTTTTTTGTTCAAACCGGTATCAACTCTGCATTAACAAATTACTATGCACCATTGCCAGTGTCAGTTGACCCGCTGGAGCAAACGTTTAACAATATAAGTGGGATTTTCTATCCATTTTTCATTAACTTAGCGAAAATGATAAATTACCATAACTATATGATTGTGTATCGTATGGCTCTTTTATCATTTTGGTTGCCGTTCTTTTGTATCATTTTAGTACCCTCACTCATTGCCGGTGTTTGCAGATGGAAGCGGAAGCAATACGACTTCTCATATGTATCACCCTTTTTAAACAGACGTAGTATGAAGCTCATAGGGTTGACTGTTTTCTTGGTTGCAGTATCAATTTTGATACCACTGCCCGTACCACCAGTTATAAATGCAGTCATGACATTATTTGTCATACCTACTTCCATTATTTTAATGATCAGTAATCTCCCTAAGCAAATCTAAAAACAATCATCATTGTTTTAATACCCTTCTGCCAAAAAAAACCCCGATAGATTGGTACATTATGCCTCTGTCGGGGGGTCCTATGCTTAATAAATCCAGTCATTTAATTACGTCAGTTTTAGCGAGTATTTTTGTTTTCAATATCATTACGTTGGCTGTCAATTTTCATTTGTCTAACTCGCTTAGAACATTTAACAGCGATATTTCAAAAGTCACATTGAGCTCTGTCTATCTTGAAGATGAAAGCGAACTTGTATTGAAGTTATTTGAGCTCACTAAAGATGAACTCGAAGCGTCTAATCAAATGCCACAAAGGAAAATGATTTCTCGTAGCGATTTAATAGAACTTGGTCAGAAGAAATGAAAAAAATAACTTTTACACACGTCAGTGTTGTTGCTCTTGCGTCGTTAACTGCTTTTACGGGTATGAAAACATACTTTTTAAATGCTGATATGAATGAAATTCAGATAGCAGTTTGATCTGGTCAAGCTAGGCCGCACACTTTTTCCTTACACTTTCAAACTCAATTGGCGACATATCATTTAATGAAGTATGAAGCCGAACTGAGTTGTAGTATTTGATGTATTTCTCTACATCAGTTTTCATGCTTTCTCTGGTTAAATGGTAAACATTTAATAGCCATTCATTTTTCAAGCTGCCGAAAAACCTTTCAACCACAGCATTATCTAAACATGCTCCACAACCACTCATTGATGGCGTAATTCGATTGCTCCATAGCAATGATTGAAAACGCTTACTGGTGTATTGTGAGCCTCTGTCGCTATGGAAGATCAAGCCTGCTTTGGGTTGACGCAGGTTGATAGCCATTTGCATCGCTCTCATGGTTAAATCAACCGTCATGCGTTTACTCAACGCCCAGCCAATAATACGGCGAGAATGCAAATCCATCACAACAGCTAGGTACATCCAGCCTTGATGCGTTCTTAGATAGGTGATATCACCCGCCCACGCCTGATTTGCTCTGGCTGGATTGAATTGGCGCTTCAATAAGTTATCAGCAACCGCATGGCTATGTTTGCGCATAGTCGTCACTTTATAAGCCACTCGCTGTTTAACGACTAAACCGAGCTTTTTCATCAAGCTCTTAACCCGACAAATACCAATTTTAAAGCCTTCTTTGCGTAGCAACTTCATTAAGGTTCTGGCACCAGCACTACTGCGGCTATCATCAAATAACCTCTTCATGCGACGATAAAGCATTAACTCTTCAACACTAATAATCTTGGCTGGTCGCCTCAGCCATGCGTAATAGGCTGACCGACTCACTTCTAGAACCTCGCACAAAACGCTAATTGGAAAGCGCCATTGCTGCTCTTTAATATATTCGAACTTTATTTCATTTCTTTCGCAAAGAAGGCACTCGCCTTTTTTAAGATCTCACGCTCCATCTGTAAGCGTTTATTCTCTTTTCTGAGCTTAACCAGTTCAGCTCTCTCATCTTTGCTTAATGCTTCGCCTGAAGTTTGCTTGGCTAGTTTGTCTTTCCAGTTGTAAAGCAGCTTAGTTGTTATGCCTAATGATTTGGCTGCTTCAGTAACACTGTAACCTTGTTCAGTGACTAGCTTTACAGCTTCTTCTCTGAACTCATCAGTATATTTTCTAGGTTTTCTTCGTTGGGTCATTTTCACACCTTTGTTGTTGGACTAATTATCCTTCACAAAAGTGTGCGGTGCCATTAAATCAGATCAATCAGACCGCTGCATCAGCAGTGAACAACAAACCGGTGACAAACTTGCTCACCAACGCTGACACACAGGGAGTTAGTCAAGAATCAATTGCCGCTGATTTACGTCGAATTGATGACCGAATTGATAGTCTATTATCCGTACAGGAATCGTATAAAAAGGAAGTTACACAACTGTATGCTCAACAAAAAATATTAGAAAATCAAAAAAATGATCTCTCTGCTGAACTAAAGCAACAGCTTGATAAGCAACTGAAAGAGAAGATTAACACGCCGGATTATACGAATAGCTTTTCCAACACCGGCAGAACTTCAAGTCAGACAGGGGGCGGTCGTAACCTGAATGATGTTTATGAAAATGATATACCGTACAGTCCGAACACAACACAGGAAGCAAATACGTCTGGATCAGATGAAGAATACCCTGAGCTGACTACCTATGATGGTACAAATAATCACGACTCAGAATCCAAAGCGAATAATACATTATCAAAATCCGAAACGGATGCAAATGTGAACCCTGAACTGGAAGGAACGTACTTACCGGCTGGCTCTATTATTTCCACAGTTGCTTTGTCAGGGATGGATGCACCCACAGCGAAAGCGGCAAGAGAACACCCTTATCCAATGTTAGTGCGTGTGAAAAGAGAAGCAATTTTACCTAATAACTACACCGCGGATATTCGTGATTGTGCAATTATTAGCAGTGGTTATGGCGAGCTATCATCAGAACGTGCCTACTTACGCAGTAACACGATCTCCTGCATCAGAGAAGATGGGGCAGTTATTGAAGCAACCTTTGATTCGTATGCCGTCGGAGAGGATGGGAAAATCGGTATTCGTGGGCGCTTAGTAACAAAACAGGGGCAATATCTTGCGAAAGCGCTTATTGCAGGATTTCTTCAAGCTGGCTCGGAAATGTTCAGTGTTCAGCAAATTCCATCTATCACGTTAACACAGGACGGAATAGGACCAACTCAGTCACCTTATCAACAAATTAACAGCAATAAGGTACAAGGTGCAGCAATGAAAGGCGTAGGCAGCGCACTCAACCGGTTAGCTGACTTTTACATGGATATGGCACAAGACCTGTTCCCTGTAATTGAAATTGACCCTGCCAGATCAATAGATTTTGTTGTCACAAAAGGCGTTCAACTTCAATTCAGACAAACCAATTAAAATACGGACTTACTCTATGAAATTTTTACTATTGCCACTGATGGTTTTAACTACCCTTTCATTAACCGCCTGTTCATCTCTTATGGTCGGTGAAACAGAGTTTGGCTGTAAAGGTATGCCTAATTCAGTAACGTGTATGAG
Source organism: Providencia rettgeri (assembly GCF_023205015.1). Classification (NCBI taxonomy): domain Bacteria; kingdom Pseudomonadati; phylum Pseudomonadota; class Gammaproteobacteria; order Enterobacterales; family Morganellaceae; genus Providencia; species Providencia rettgeri. Next base: position 16,719 of record NZ_CP096259.1, read on the forward strand.
TGTTCGTGACGTACACAAATTGACTGATGGTGAAAACTATCAAGAAAAAATTGATACTGTTTCTCAAATGCAGCTCAACGGAGAAGTAGTAAGCAAAAGCGATATGGATAACATACTCAAATCAGAAAACAGTAAATGGGTTGGTACAGAGTCTGGACAATATGTACCTGTGCCAAAACCTGCGGCAAACCCACAACCCATTAGAAGTGAGTCGATGGTAATGCGTGTTTTAATCGACCCATACGAAAACACAGATGGAGATCTTATCATCACAGGGTATGTCTACACGGAGATATCGCCTCGTAAATGGGAAGTCGGTGTTTCTCGTCCAGATCGCAAGCACAATGCGGTTCTCAAACCACTACAAACACCAGATAACCGAAAATAGCTGGTGGTCAGCAACAATTTTAAAAAGGACTTTTTAAGTCCTTTTTTTATTGCCAAACAAGAAAAGAAATTTTTCAGATGTGAAAGAATCACAATCCACAGATAAATACGCAGATGGTGCAGGATTCAAAATGAAAAATAAGATACACCTTAGTTTAATATCATTAGCTTTAGCTTTCACAACCGCACACGCTCATGCGAACTATGCTGATATCGAAAAAACAAATACACAGACTGTTTTCAATCAAGAAGCATTAAAAGCACATCCCACAAAAACGCCTGATATTCCCAAATTTCTATTACCAAGCAACGGGATAATTGCACTTAATAACAATGGTAATTTACAGCTTCTTACATCGAATGGGCGATTTGTTATCAAGGGAACTTTATATGATACATGGGCGAAAAAAGATTTAACCTCGTTTGAAGAAATTCAAAAGTTTGGATCAATTATTCCTGTAAAGAACCTCAATATTAAAATGGATGATTTGCAGTCTGCAACGTGGGGAAAAGGTCCAAAGCAGACCATTATTTTCACTGACCCGTTCTGCGTTCAGTGCCATGAAACTTTACAGCAACTAAATAATCTGGACCCTGAGAAATATACTGTTCATGTACTTTCCGTAGGCGTTTTAAACAGTAATAGCCAGCAACGCAATTTTGAATTGTATTGTGCAAAAGACAGATACAGAGCTGACAGAGCAATCATTACAGGGAATAACAGTGTACGTTTCGATCAAATTGAAAACTGTGACCGTGAGGCTTTGATGAAAAGGGAAATTACCGCACAAGTTTTTGGTGTGAGTATGATCCCTTTCATTATTCGTGACGATGGAACTTACAACGTAGGTAAACCAGTTGAAGGGTTAAAGTCATTTTTGGAGAGTGGTAAATAATGGCAACAGCTACTATCTTAAAAAAATTGCAAACCTTTAAGCGTTTTTCATCTTTATGTCCAGTTTTAGCAATTCATGACGATGATAACATTTTTATTTGTGAAAATAACTATATCGGTTTTGGATTTAAATGTATTCCCTTGTCTGGTACAACGGGAAAAGAGCTCTCTCAATTAAAAACGCTTTTATCAGGGTATTTCCCGAATAGTACCGTTATTCAGATATCTTTGTTTGCCTCACCAAATATCAGCCACATTGCAAATAGATCTGATTTCTTACGCATGAATTGTCAGAATCAGGTTATGAAAACGACGAACTTAAAACGCTCACGTTTTCTGCTGGCTCATACATCGAAAGCGTTTAGCGGCACTAATACAAAAGCTCGTAACTGTGAATTGTACTTTACTGTCAAAGTGCCTATTAAAAATGATCTTTCTCCTTCACATAATGAATTAAATACTGTTAAAGAGATGCAGGGTAACTTTGAAACCACTCTTAGAATGACGGGTTTCGCACCTCAGCAACTTACAAGAGAAATATATCTTACCGCTATCACTTCAATGATAAATCAAGGCAGTAATGCGACATGGCGCGACAGAATGCCGATTGAAGTTGATGAAGATAAAATGATTTCGGAACAGCTACTAGAACTAGATAGCTTGTTTTTCGTTCGGTCTAATTATGTCGGTTTCGGCAATCCAGAGGATGAGAGTAGTAAAACAGACACAAACACTACTTTTGCAAGAACAATTTCAGCTAAAAAGTTGCCTCGCAGATTTCAAGAGGGTTCGGCTCAGTATTTTTTAGGCGATTTGATGAACGGTGCAACCGGTATAAAAAACCCCTGCATCATCAACATGACACTGGTTTATCCAGACCAGCAGAATGCTAAAAGTACATTTACATCAAAACGTACAGTTGCTACACGCAACGCAGATGGACCATCTTCAAGATGGGTTCCATCAATGAAAACCACAAGTTCTGGATTTGATGTTTTGGCTCAGAAAATTGATGATGGACAGCCAATTTACAAAGCTGCCTTTTCTGTTTCAATTTTTGCCAATTCAGTTCAACAACTTAATCAATCTGTACAGGAAGCAACTAGCTACCTTAACAATTTATCTTTCAAAATGATTCCCGATGTCAATTTCGTCGCACCGATATTTCTAGGCACACTGCCATTATTTTATGAAGCAAGTGCTGACAAATTTTTCGGTCGCTCTCGAACTCTGGCGGTGGAAGAAGCACTCGTTCTTTCTCCACTGTATTCAGATTGGCAAGGAACTGGTAATCCGGTTCTGACTCTTACATCAAGAAATGGTCAGGTCCAGACAATGGACTTTTTCCAAAGCGATACAAACTACAACGTATGTATTGCCGCATCATCTGGCTCAGGTAAATCATTCTTAACTAACTACATTATCTCTGCATACCGTTCACTAGGGGCTAAGATATGGGTAATTGACGCTGGCGACTCATATAAAAAACTGTGTCAGATGTTTGATGGTTCGTATGTGGATTTTCATCCATCGACCAAACCATGTCTTAACTTCTTTGAAATTATTGAAGATTACTTTGGTGAAGATGAAGATGCAGATGAAGGAACCGGTGAAGAAGATTTAGTTATTGGTTTGCTGTCAGTGATGGCTGCACCACAAGACGGTTTAGGGGATTTTGAAACATCCCGTTTGAAAAATCATGTTGCCAAATTAGTTAGGGAACATGGTAAAGAAACAACTATCGACATGGTAGCAGACTCCTGCAAAAACGATCCTGATCAGCGCATTAAAGATATCGGTGAGCAGTTATATCCGTTCACAAAAGAAGGTCAATACGGCAAATATTTTACCGGTAAAAACAATATCTCGTTTGATAATCCGTTTACTGTACTTGAGTTGGGTCGCATTGAGAAATCCGAACACCTGAAACAAATCATTCTGATGCAATTAATTTATCAAATTCAACAGGATATGTATCTAGGTGATCGAGATCAAATGAAGATTGTAATCATTGATGAGGCATGGGCTTTACTAACAGGAAACATCGGTGCATTTATCGAAAAAGGGTATCGCCGGTTCCGAAAATACTACGGTAGTGCTATTACGATAACTCAATCTATCAATGATATGTATAAAGACCGCGTTGGTCTTGCTATCACAGATAACTCCGCATTCCTTGCCATGCTAGGACAAACAGAATCTGCGGTGAACAAAGCACGAAGGGAAGAACGTTTACCGCTCGATGAAGCTGGTTACGAATTTTTGAAAACAGTAAAAAGCCAAGCGGGTATCTATTCAGAAATCTACTTTATGAGTGCTATGGGGGGAGGAATTTGCCGGTTCATTGTCGATAAGTTTTCTTACATGCTTTACACAACAAAAGCATCTGAAGTACAGGCGATTGAGGATAAATTGAAGAAGGGGCAAGACGTCATTGAGGCAATTGATGATTATTTAATAGAACAGGGGTACGGAAACGATGATTAAAACCGTTTTTTTACCGATTTTGTTCGGGTTTATCGGTGCGGGTATTTACTCGCACTTAAAGCCACCAAAGCCGCTGGTGGCACAAATTGCTGTGATAAACATGAGTAACCCTGACGGGAGTATCAAATCCCCCCAAGAACGAGCGGTAATACAGCATAGAGCTGACATTTTGAAAGGCAAAGGTTTCATCATATTCAATCAATCAGCGCTTCATACGGCTCCTGACGGCGTATACATCAGTGGAAAGCTAAAAGATAACTGATATGCACCTGAAGAAACTTTATAAAAGAATTTCAAAGAAAAAACGGGGATGGGGGCGGCAATCTCTTTATATGTTGATTATTGTCGCCACTGTCGCACCTGCAAGCCATTACATACTTAATCGTTTTTCAATTGGGATTGATCCGCAAAACTACCCCTGCCTCCCTGAACACAGAATTTATCTAATTGATAAAATGGATAAAGATATTCAGAAAGGGAAAATATTTGCTTTTCGGTCTGAATACATCAGTAGCATTGCGATCAAATTTATAGACGGTGTAGCTGGTGACAAGGTTAGGGTCAATCCTGAAGAAACCACTGTCAATGAGCTGATGGTGGGTGAAGGACTTCTATTAGCAAGAGAATCTGGTCATACAGAGCAGGAATTACAACGTGAAGGGATAATTCCTGCTGGTCACATCTGGCTAATGGGTCGAACTAAGGTCAGTTTTGACTCACGGTATTGGGGCGTACTCCCCATAGAAAATGTGATCGGGAGAGCATATCCGATATGGTAAAAAAGAAAGTTACATTATTAATTTCTCTATTAACACTGTCCATTACATCCAGTGCAAATAGTAAATTAAATATGGTTACTCCATATACAGAATCCATTCCTACTGTCGAACGAGCTACTGATACAGACATGGCAGATTTGGAAAAACTGAAAGCAGTGGCAGCGGCACAAGCTGAAGTTCACAGAGAAGCAACGCGCCAGCTTATCGCAGATAAAAACGTCATGGCAAATCAGGCTATTAACAAGCTAACGACTGATGAAGGTCAGATACTGAAGGAGATGATCAAAAGTCAGAATGAAAGTGGAAATTTCAACCAACAGCAAAAAGGTAATGTATTTTACATATTGATTTCGGCAAGTCTTAAAGATACTGAAGTAATTGATATTATGCGGTCAGTATCAGGTCGTAATGATGTAATCCTAGTTGTTCAGGGAGTTAAAAATAAAGATTCACTGGTCGATGAAATAAATCACTGGCATAAATTAATTCGCGATACGAAGTCAGAAGTGAATTTCACAATAGACCCGAACATTTTTATCAAATATGGTGTGCGAACCATTCCGACTATCATTCATGAAAATGATGGTGAATTTGTATCTCTGGTACATGGAATTTCCAATGTTAATTATCTCGATAACAAAACAGGGAATATGGGTGTGCAAGGACCAGTTGTTGAGGTAATTGAACGTAATATGCTGGATTTAATTGAAGAAGGTATTAAAAATCTAGATTTCGAGAAAATGAAAAAGGATGCCTATAACCGATACTGGAAGAATAAAGATATATACAAATTCCCTGAAGCTCTAAAAGATAGCACCCACTATGTAGACCCAAGCGTTGTGATACCACAGGATATATTATCTCCAGATGGACGCATAATTGCCAAAAAAGGGCGAGTAAACCCTATGGACGTTATCCCGTTTAACTTGAAGTTAATTTTTTTCAATCCTGCTTCAGAATGGCAACGTGTATTTGCACAACAGCAATATCAAAATGCCAAAGAAGAAAACTTAATTCCTACATTAATTGCAACTGACGTTTATGGGAACGGTTGGGAAACATTTTCCGACAGCAATTTATATGGTGATGATGCCACTTTATATTTTATTCAAGAAGGCATGAAAGAGCGTTTTGGGATTCGTAATGTTCCAAGCATTGTAACCGGTGATGATAAGCAATTTATTGTTAATGAATATGCAGAAAGGAATTACTGATGAATAAATTTAAATTGTTATTATCATCTGCACTCCTGTTAACTTCGTTAAGCTATGCAGAAAGTGTACAAAATAATAATACTGGATCATTCACATGCAAGGATAATGAATTTTTAACAAAGGGCAAAATGTTTACTGATGTTTGCTGGAGTTGCATTTTTCCGATAAAGATATCAGGAGCTAATATTGGACCTAGCGGTGATATGCCTGATGATGCCGCAAAGGGCGTATTCTGCGCCTGTCCTGACGGATTAGGGGTTTATCACGCAGGGTTGTTAACTGGAGTGTGGGAACCTCGCAAAATTATGGAAGTTACGCGAGTTCCTGGTTGCTTCTCTACGATGGGCGGGTTAAAAATCAATGTGGGGAATAAATACAGTTACGGTACACAGGTATCAGATACAGGTCATGAGATAGACACGAACTCTGGTATCAGTTTCTATCACTATCATTACTACTCTGCTCCACTGTTACGTATATTAGATTTGTGGTTGCCGAAAGGTTGTCAACCAGACGCATACAGTGACTTTGATATCATTAGTTTTTCAGAGATTGACCCAACTTGGCATAGCGCAACTCTGGCATTCTTCCAGCATCCTGAGTCCGTAGCGGTAGCAAATATAATTGCACATCAAGCGTGTACAATGGAATCTGTTGCCATTACTGGCGGCGGAAAGCCGATGAACAAGCTGTGGTGGTGCGCCGGATCATGGGGTGGTCAATATCCGTTAACCGGTTCAACATCATCAAGAGACACACCTAGGACAACCAGCTTGACCGCAGCAAAATCATTATCACTTGAACACCGCAGAGGGCTTGCACGTCTTACCGTAGGTCGTGAAGTGGCTTGTAAACCTCGTGTTTACCCAACTATCCCCAAACAACAATATAAATTTAATATGGTTTATCCAACACCAGAAACAAAGAGATCACACGTTCTTGGTGAAACTCCTTACAAGTGGCAAGGAGGATCATTCAGATACCCTACGGGGTCAGGGCAAGAAAGTACGTATATGATTTTTCAATGGATGGACTGTTGCCGTATAATTTTATAAAAAAAAACCCACGATTAGTGGGTTTTTTTAATCATGGTGAAAATAAACCAAATTATTATACTTATTTATTTAATCTTTCATTATACGCATCAATTGCATTATTATATTTAGATGTTGATACATTATCAAAGACCCCATTACATTCTATTTTATTAGTGTTGGACTTTAAAAACCCATTGGATATATTTGATTCTATTAATTTACATTGCTTCACATAATATTCCCCTAGCAAAACCTTCTCTTCATAATAAACAGCTTGTGAATATAATATAGCTGCAAGCACAAGTGGAATTAATAATAACCGACGATTAATATAACTCCCATTATCTTTAGAGATTTTATAAAGATAGTAAAAAAATAAAGCAATATTAAAAACAACACACCCAATAGCCAAATAGTGATAGGTATTCATTTACTTACCATTAATTAGGTTTCAATTGTAGTTAAATAAAGATGATCCTTACGACCATCTTTAGTCAACCTGATATATTCAATTAATCATTTTCAGTTGCGCTATCTGACACAGGTTTATCATCACGGACTGCCTTCTTCTTGGCATACTCAATCTCCAACCGCTTCATTGTTTCACCATGACGAATGATTGTGCTAAAGATGCCTCGCATACGTTTATCAGCGGTGCTTTGCGTTTCAAGAATCTCAGGCAATGGCACTAAAGAATAATGTCGGCAAACATCAAGATACTTAACTACAAGATCGAGAGTCTCTAACCCTACACACATTCTAGTTGCAAAATAAGTACGATTTTCAATAGTCATATCGCGAGGGGTAGAATAGGTTAATAACTCATATTTATCACCACGTTCATTCCCAACTTCAGATATGACTTGCACCAATGTGAGTTTGTAATTTTCTAAATCAGTTAAATTACTGTCAACAGCCTGATTGAGTGTTTTTATGATAGCAGCAGCACGATCACGTAGTAATTTATCTCGATGCATCAAACAGCGTTCAAGGCGCTGTTCCATCAAATAGGCAGCTTGGCTTGCTACATAGAACCGTTGATGATATGCATCAATTGCAATAGTAGTGTCCAAGTGCATTTTGTATTCAGACGACGGTACAGAAGTTACTTTTTTCCGTCTTGTTTTTTGTGTAGTCGTTGAATCGACAACTTCTTTCTCCTGACTCATATTTTCTCCAAAACCGGTTTCAAAGACCTTCATTATACGTACCAATAAAAAAGATCTTTTCATGATAGCAACAAAAATTGCAATCAAAAAAGGGACTTGCATTCTTAGTTTTTTTGAAACAGAATAGTTCCGTTACAAGTGTCTGATTGACACTACCTCTAGCTATGTTAACTCATAGTTCAATTCAGAGAGATTTCAATAATCCCTCGCTCCCCCGAAGTAGTTTTGACTACTAACGGTTTTAAACTCTCCAATAATACCCAAGTTTACGAAGGTAAATTATATGTTAATCATATCAATACTAGTGATTGGTGTGCTTGTTCACGCCTGCCTGAACTATAAATTCACGGTTGCATACGCTTCAATAATGTTTGCGCTTGTGTTTTTGTGGGATGGATCACTACCAAACGTAGAAAGTTTTAGCACTAAAAATCTGGTTTCGATTGCTATCAGTACAACTATCTTCATGATTTTGTATCTGAATAAACGCAATAGAGATCAGCTAAATAGACGAAAGGCACATTTTCGCAATGCCGATGATGTGAACCTATATCCAAACGCTGAAGTTCCAACTTCACACGAGTTAATGATTGCACACGATTGTGAGCAAAAAGACGACTCAAGCAATAATTATCCGGAAATTTGCGCCTCAAATAGCGATAGATTGGATAGAAACGAAGCACAGCTTTCATCTTCTAACGACTGTCGAAAGGGTTCTCACAAAGAATACCACGGTATTTTACGTGATTTCGGAGTAGCGCATTACCAGTTCAAACCTCAAAACAGACGGTCCTATTACGTTCGTATTGATGAAGATATCATTTGGGGTTTAGGTCTGGCAGATGCAATTGCTAACTCAACGGTGCAGAAAGGTGATTTCATCACTCTCAAAAAAGAGCGTGAAGAAGTTGTTGAATATGCCCGTATAATTGATGAGTCAGGAAACCGACTCGGTAGTGAGAAACTGGCAGCTCCCAAACGGAGATCTTTCTGGTTAATCACAACTGTTTAGCATCACGCTTAACAGTCAAGGCTTTTCTACGCCCTAATAAAATATAATCAATCATTGAATATACTTTATTCAAAAACTCTGAGCTCATAGTTTTAATTATGTGTCTCTTATTAAATAAATAGGTGAAAATATGTGTGAATTATCATTCTCAGGTAAAATAAATATTATTCGCTCGACTCAAGTAAAAGACAAAATAGTTTATGATGTCATGCTTGAAGATCAAAGTGCTTACTTTCATATAGTTTGTAAGGACACCAAACTTGCAGAGATATTATCAAATGCAAAAAGCAATGATACGATATTTGCAAAGGGTGAGGTTAAATTAAAAGAATCTGTAATTAACAATATTGTTAAAGAAAGATTCTATATTCTTCCATTTATATTATCAATCAATGGCGTTAATACTTATCAAACGAAATCAGAGGTTGAAATAGATGAAGAAGCAAGACAACAGCGCGTTAGAAGTTTAGAACGCATCAGAGAGTTAACGGATATATTAAACTTTAATAAATCCAGAAATTCGCTTGATGAATCAAATAAAAAATTGGAAGAAAATAAATATGATAATAATCAGCTATTGTTAAAAAGCCAATTATTAAGTTCATTAGATAGTAAAAAATCTATTTGAACTAATATTCATCAATTCCAATTCAAACAATAGCCGCTATATGCGGTTTTTTTGTTTCTTAAATAGGTATCTTATATATGTCATCATCGAATATAGTTCAAGGTAGCAAAGCTGTTTCTAACATAATTGCAAGTTTAAAACCGAAATTTACTGAGAACTCCCTTAGTGAAGCATCGTATTTTAATGAAGCAATTTTTGCTAAGAATCAGATTGATAACAACAAAAAACTAATGGCGATTGCTATTAATAATCCCGCTAGTTTTAAAACTGCATTTTTACAGCTTGCAACAACGTCACTAACGTTAGACCCTGCTCAAAAATTAGCATACTTAGTACCCAGAGATGAGCGTGTTATTCTTGATGTCTCGTATTTGGGGTTAATAAAAATGGCTATTGAAGCTCAAATGTGTAAAAACTTAATTATAGATTTAGTTTTTGAAAAAGATAAGTTTGAGTTCAATGGCAGACGGACACCACCAACACATCACTATGACCCTTTTGCAGATGTTGGAAATATTCTTATAGACCAATTCGACAAAGGCTCAATCGGTGAAAGAGGTAATTTCAGGGGGGTATATGTTGACTACCTTCTGCATGACGATACTCACTTGATTTACTTCATAACCAGACGTGATATTGCAAGTGCCCGTTTAAAATCTGCAAGTTGGCTGTATAGTCCTGATAAATCTCCGTGGTCGTTGTTTACTACACAGATGATCAGAAAAACTGCTATCAAATCCTGTATACACTTACTTCCTAACGCTAATCAGGCAATCATGCGAACAATTGATTATCTGAATACAGATGGGGGTGAGGGTTTTACTCAAAATCGTCCTGTTTCGCTCGAAACAACTAGTTATGAAGCTGTACACGCATTTACTGACCAAGACTCAGCAGTAGTAACAGACTCGTCTAAAAACGTGTCTGAGGCTATTGTAGTTGATGTCATTCGTAATGGAGTGAAACGGCGGATTGACAAGCTAGTTGAACGGTGCAGCAAGACCAATGCATTTGAAAGTATGCTTGATGAAATCTCAAATAACTTTGAGTTTAATCCTACAGAAATTGAATATGCAAAGGAAGAATTAATAGCAGAAAGAAAGAATGTATTTAATAAAATACTATCTAATGCAATCCAGAATAATGATTTTAAAGATGTTGATAATTTCATTTCAACTGTTTCAGGCTCAGATCAAGTAGCATTTATAAAAACACTTGAGCAAGTTAAATCTGATTTAGCTTGTTGCCGACAGTTATTCTCTGATTGTAAAAAACAAAGCGATATGGCACCACTTATAAATAAGTTGTCTATTATCGAATTTAAACCGTTATCTGATTATATTTTGCGTACTATTGAGCAGAATTAATAGATATCAACCGGACCCGTAGTTTATCTACGGGTTTTGGATATTAATATGAATAATTTCGATATATATGATCTCATTCAAGGTTCTGATAAATGGTTAAGCTGGAGAAAAACGGGTGTAACAGCTACGTGTACCCCCACTCTTAATCCCGACGTTAAAAATGAGTTCAGCAATACTCCTTACAGCTTATATTTAGAATGGATCGGAGCTATTCCGCCAAAGGATTTGTCATGTATACGGCAAGTTGAAGTAGGGAAGCTATCCGAACAGTTCGCCCGACACTGGTTTGAAAATCAGTATGGGGAAATCAGTAGTCCTTGTTGTGTACGAAGTAGGAAATATCCGCACATGATAGCCTCACTTGATGGACTTATTGAAAATAATGATGTTGTAGAGTTCAAAAATATATCCCCAAAAAACCACCGTTTGTTATTAGAAGAAAAAGCAAAATCTTCAATTTTCAACTATTACAAATGGCAGGTTTATCATCAAATGGTAGTTACTGGCAGCACATATGGGTACTTGGTATTCTGGTCTGCTAAAGAAACACCTCTTGTCTTTAAATTAAAAATTAATGACAAAATAATAAATAAGGTTGTTACCATCACTAAAAGATTCTGGAATTGCGTTAATAACAAAACGCCTCCTGAGTTTGATGTAAATAAGGATATAATTTATTTAAATAGTGATGATGTACTAAAAGAACGTAATATTAACCCTGAAGATTTAATATCACGCACAAAAAAGTTAGTTGAATTACAATCTGCATTTCAATTAGCACAAAAACAATTGAATGAAGCTAAAGAAAAAGTAGCATCATTTGATGAACAGATAAGAAATGAAATAAAGGTTTTCTCATCTGTATTAAAGTTACAACCTAATGCTCCCTTGAGGCTTGAAGGCTTTGGTATTCGATATTTAGAATCTCACAGCGCTCCACGGTTTTCTTGGAAGAAGCTAAGAGAGAAATTAGGTATCAATGAAGAAGATCATCCTGATTGTTATGGTGAGTCGTCAATTAAAACATCAATAACAAGTTATGAATATCATTCTTCCAATTCAATATCACCTTCTGATAATCATTATGACAATGAAAACCGTCAGAAAGGTGATTCAATAATAGATATATATAATTATTTATAATAACCCTGAGTTTTAATTCAGGCGTTAAGGACTATCAATGAATAATATCATTAATATGACAACTTATGCTGCATCCGATGAACAGAAAAGTTTTGGCGTTATTGATTTAACTCAAGATGAAAATGAAAAACTTCGTATGTTATTACGTGTCACAAACACTGAAAGAAATGATTTATTAAACCAAGCAAATAACATTGCTTTGTTTGCTGATTTCCTAAGTGTTAAATACAAAACAAATAAATGTCTTATTGGTGGAAAATCATTTCTCATTCCTTTTATTACTAAAAGCATGAGAGATTTTGATATTGAAACTTACATGACTAACGTAAAACAAGTAACAACATTTGTGAATGGCGAGATATTAAAAAGTCAACGTCATTGCGGTGTTGTTAATTGTTCAATTTAACAAACTTAAACCTCAAATTAATTTGAATGTTTATTATTTAAATAGGTAAATATATGAACGCTGTAAATAACAGTTTTGATATTAAACGTAACACTCCGGTCGATATGGAATCTTTAGGTATTATTCTGCCTGAGAATTTAAAGGGCAAATATAGTATCAAGGGATTTTCTAATGACCATCAATTTTCAGAGTATATCCCGAAATTTAATGAGAAGTATGTGTTTGAACCTTCACTCAGAAAGCATGTATTAATGTGGTTTGATAACCCATTAGATACATCACTCTGGATTTCTGGACCTACTGGCTGTGGAAAATCTTCAATAGTTGAGCAAATTGCTGCTCGTATGAATTGGGGATTGATGAAAGTAACAGCCAGTCCTGATCTTGATATGAGTAGCTTACTCGGTAGTTTTCGCCTAAAGGTCGATAAATTAACGGGTGATCAAGAAACCGTCTTTCATGAAGGACCGCTAACCATCGCGTATAAGCATGGGTTGGTTTTTCTGATTGATGAGTATGACCAATTAGAACCTTCCGTAGCTAACTCCCTCAACGGGATCTTAGAGATGGGTTCTCTTGTCATTCCTGAAACAAATGAATGCATTCATCACCATGAAAACTTTAGATTTGCAGTAACTGCAAACAGTAATGGGACCGGTGATATGACAGGAAATTACAGTGGTGTAAAACCACAGAATATAGCCAACCTCGATAGATTTATGTTTGTTGAGGCTGACTATATGCCCGAAAAAGAAGAACGTAAGCTACTTGCTTCATTTTTGTCTGATCCTGAATCACATCAGTTACTGACGGATGGGCTGATAAAGCTGGCTAACGATGTACGTAAAAGTACATCTGCGACAGTCACTAGCTTCAGTAGTACCGCTATTTCAACTAGAAGCCTTGTGAATGTTGTTCGCCGTTTCGATTTTATGCTTCGTTCTAAACAACCACCGGTAGATATTCTGTTAGATGCATGGCAATTACATATCTCTAACAGAGCTCCTGAAGATGAAAAAATAGCATTGAACGATATGTTTAATGTTTATTTTAAATCTTAATTCAAATCTTATTTTTAATTTTAATTATTAATAAATCGACAAGGTAAATAGATTTATCTATTTGCCTTTTTTAAATATATAAATATGTAGGTGAATTTATGAGCCCAAACATTCTTGAAAATGTAGTAATTTTTTCTCTGGAAGGTATCCGTTTAACTACTGGAAGAAAAACACTTAAAGGTAAAGATATTAAGGTTATTAACACTGGAGATATAGTTCTGCCTCCCGAAACAATAGCCAGCCTCGGAACCAAAAAGGTTATTGACCCTGCAAAAATCAACAAAATGCGTACCTTTCGTACTGGTGCTGATGCAATCTGTTCAAAATATGGTGTTCCATTCTTGAACGGGTATGCAGTGCCGACTTCACTTGCAAGTCACGTAAGGCAGCAGCTAAATGATTTAAAGGACCAATTCTATATATTCAAAAATGAGTTTTTATCCGCTATATCAACTGATTTTCTTTCATGGTTAGATGATCTGATTTAATGGCACCGCACACTTTTGTGAAGGATAATTAGTCCAACAACAAAGGTGTGAAAATGACCCAACGAAGAAAACCTAGAAAATATACTGATGAGTTCAGAGAAGAAGCTGTAAAGCTAGTCACTGAACAAGGTTACAGTGTTACTGAAGCAGCCAAATCATTAGGCATAACAACTAAGCTGCTTTACAACTGGAAAGACAAACTAGCCAAGCAAACTTCAGGCGAAGCATTAAGCAAAGATGAGAGAGCTGAACTGGTTAAGCTCAGAAAAGAGAATAAACGCTTACAGATGGAGCGTGAGATCTTAAAAAAGGCGAGTGCCTTCTTTGCGAAAGAAATGAAATAAAGTTCGAATATATTAAAGAGCAGCAATGGCGCTTTCCAATTAGCGTTTTGTGCGAGGTTCTAGAAGTGAGTCGGTCAGCCTATTACGCATGGCTGAGGCGACCAGCCAAGATTATTAGTGTTGAAGAGTTAATGCTTTATCGTCGCATGAAGAGGTTATTTGATGATAGCCGCAGTAGTGCTGGTGCCAGAACCTTAATGAAGTTGCTACGCAAAGAAGGCTTTAAAATTGGTATTTGTCGGGTTAAGAGCTTGATGAAAAAGCTCGGTTTAGTCGTTAAACAGCGAGTGGCTTATAAAGTGACGACTATGCGCAAACATAGCCATGCGGTTGCTGATAACTTATTGAAGCGCCAATTCAATCCAGCCAGAGCAAATCAGGCGTGGGCGGGTGATATCACCTATCTAAGAACGCATCAAGGCTGGATGTACCTAGCTGTTGTGATGGATTTGCATTCTCGCCGTATTATTGGCTGGGCGTTGAGTAAACGCATGACGGTTGATTTAACCATGAGAGCGATGCAAATGGCTATCAACCTGCGTCAACCCAAAGCAGGCTTGATCTTCCATAGCGACAGAGGCTCACAATACACCAGTAAGC
This sequence comes from Providencia rettgeri, assembly GCF_023205015.1. Lineage (NCBI taxonomy): Bacteria > Pseudomonadati > Pseudomonadota > Gammaproteobacteria > Enterobacterales > Morganellaceae > Providencia > Providencia rettgeri. The sequence continues at coordinate 31,736 of NZ_CP096259.1, forward strand.
GTTTTCAATCATTGCTATGGAGCAATCGAATTACGCCATCAATGAGTGGTTGTGGAGCATGTTTAGATAATGCTGTGGTTGAAAGGTTTTTCGGCAGCTTGAAAAATGAATGGCTATTAAATGTTTACCATTTAACCAGAGAAAGCATGAAAACTGATGTAGAGAAATACATCAAATACTACAACTCAGTTCGGCTTCATACTTCATTAAATGATATGTCGCCAATTGAGTTTGAAAGTGTAAGGAAAAAGTGTGCGGCCTAGCTTGACCAGATCAAGATAAAGAAGATGAAACTGTAAAAAAACTGTTTGAGTCCGAAGTTATTGACGTCAAACGGTTAGATGAAAAGCTACAATTTGGTTTTTCTTCTTTCAATATTTCACCCTTTGGTGAAGGCGAGTCAGAAGAAAAAGTACAAAGCCTTAAAGAATCTGTCCTGCTTGATGTTGTTGATAGAATTTCTGAGTTACGGGAACGTGGCTCATACAATGCATCAAACATATCTCAAACTACACTCAATACGTTACGAGAAGTTGCAAGTAAGCTGAAAGGATTAGCTGTATTAAATCCAGATGCTGGCAGTTTAAGTGATTATTTGAGTAACTTTATTTCAACGTTGCCAAGCGTTGGGAGATTGTCTAATGACGAATCAATTGCCGTAACAACACTTTTTATTACGTTATCAGACATTAAAACTTTGAAGCAGTTAATAAACTCCACCAATTTGAACAATGTATCAGATGTGGAATTAACTGTTTTACCACAAACTACAAACAACATTGATTTATCAACTGCCATACCAACTTCAGTACCTGTAACTGGTAATACTGATAGTGATTTCATTGAAATTATAGTCGATGAAGATGATGTTGCTGAACCAACAGAAAACGATTTAAACATTGTGAATGTCGCCGAAAACTCACAAACGGTTACAGTGCCGAATGTGAGTCAAGATGTTGTAGAAAATACGACACCAACTCCGACACCAATTGATGTTCAATCAGAACCTGAAGTAGTTTCTTCGGATCTACCTGTAAATTCACCCTTTAGTGTTGAAGATGAAAATCAGGGTGTTCCATTTTTCTACTAATAATATGGGAAACCAAACTAACGCCTGAATTTATTCAGGCGTTTTTATTTAAATAGGTATATATATGAAACAATTAAGAAGTGCAGCCTCATTAGCAATCGTTGCTAATGTATTAGCTGGCAAATTTGACATTTCAATTAAGTTTACTACTGACGAAGCGTACTGTGGTGTATCTGAAAGTGGTAAATATGAAATAGGGATTCCTTACACAACTGATACATCTTTCGGTAATATTTTGTTAGGTTTTTTAATTCATGAAATTGGACATGCCAAATTCACTGATTTTTCATTTGTTGCTCAAACAGGCAATAAATATATTAGTGTATTAGAAAATATTTGCGAAGATATCTGGATTGAATCAAAGTTGGAGCATGTTTATGGTGGTGCCAAGTATTACTTGGATGCCGTCAGACAACATGTTTTTACAGAAAAACCTATTAACTCCGTCATTTCCATTGAGGAAAAAATAACGTTTTTCATAAACTATGTTTTACTGCATGGTAGAAGTAAATACAACGGAGTCGTTGTTAACAACATTAACGAACTAAAACTTCAATTCATTTCAATCTTTACCGAAGCAATTTCTGACAAGGTTGATAGATTATTAGAAATGGTGCTTTTATCCACAACTACTGTCGATAACAATCTGATTGCCAAAAAATTATTCATTGTTCTAGCAACAGCCCTTCAGCTCAAACCACAAGATACGTTACCTCCCTCTAATGGTAGCTCTGACGATGCTGGTAACTCTGAAGGTAATGCCCCTGACGGTTCTGGTAACTCTGAGGGTAATGACCCTGATGGTTCCGGTAACTCTGAGGGTAATGACCCTGACGGTTCTGGTAGCTCTGAGGGTAATGACCCTGATGGTTCCGGTAACTCTGAGGGTAATGCCCCTGACGGTTCTGGTAGCTCTGAGGGTAATGACCCTGATGGTTCAGGTAACTCTGAGGGTAATGACCCTGACGGTTCTGGTAACTCTGACTGCTCTGGTGTGGGTGAAAGTTCAAATGGACCTAATGACGTCAATGTTTCAACCGAAACTGATACTGACGACTTAGATTCAGATCCAGAGAGTTTTAACGATATTTTTAAGGACGTTTCATTCGATAGTGTAAATGACAATGTTATTCAAGATATAACATCTACAATCTCGAATACGGAACAACTTAAAAAGGATATGAGTTCCAAGGGAATAGTTAATGATTTTTTTAACGTTGCGATTATTAACACAGAGTGGAAGAAAAATTTTAATCAAGCCACACAAACAATAACTTCACTTGATATTAAGAGAAGTTTGAATACAGGATGTAGATTACGCCGGTCATTTGAAAAATTAGTCCATGATAATACTACATCCACTTCACGGTTAAAGGAGCAAGGCGCAAGAATTAAATCCAGTAAATTAGCAGGTGTAAAAACGGGAAACACTAACATTTTTAAGACTAAAAGTGTTATCCAAAGCCCAAATTGTGCTTGTTCTATTTTACTTGATACTAGTTCCTCAATGCATGAATACCACTTTGATACATCCCGTATTCGAGCTGCATTATCTTCCGTCATTGCAGTATTGGAAGGGTTAAATATCACAGGTGTTTCAACAGCTTGCTATGCATTTCCTTTTTACGTTGAAGAATCCAATTCACTACTAGTACAAACGATGAAGCCAAGATATACACCGCTTCGCGCAAGTATTTCTCAAGGCGTTTTTACTCACAAAGGATGTTTAGGCTCTACTCCATTGGCTGAAAGTTTGATTCCCGTAATAAGCGAAATCGCTCTATCAAGGGAAAAGAAAAAGATGATTTTCATTATCACTGACGGAGAACCTAATGATGATAATAAGACTCAAGAAATCATCAACTCAGCAACAATCGAAGGAATAGAAGTCTGTACCTTTGTATTGAACGAAGATGGGACAAACGAAGCCTATTTCAAGAGGATATTTGGTAAAAACACTATATTTATCAATAAATTCAATGAAATTGAGCAATCCATACTTCAAATGTGTGCGAATTTAATAGTCACAGCACGATAGTGAAAGGTTACTTTTCGCGTTGTTACCCCAAATTTGCTTCACTGAAAACAACTATAAAGCCTCCCTCATCGGAGGCTTTTTTTTTGCTTGAAATTTATCACTTTAATACAAGAAAAAATAATTTTTGCAAATATAAAATACAAATATTTTCCATGTAAAAACTGAATAAAAACAGTGTTTTCCTAATGCAAAACATTTTTATTAGGTCGCTGACATCAAACATAAGTGAATTTCAATGAGAAAACATAAATATTTATCTATGGCTGTAATTGTGGCTATTTCAATTTCAGGAACAGGTTATTCTTTGGCAAATCAAGAGCCTAAGAAAGCATACGATGATTCTGAGCAGGTAATTGGTGGAAGTGTACAAGACTTGGAAAAAAAAGATGAAGGGTGGTTTTTCTATAATGAAAAGCAAGTCGCGAAACCAAAGCCAATCATTCCAACTAAACAAAAACCAGATACACCAAAACCTAAGCCACTCGAACCAAAACTAACACCAGCGCCAGCTCCTGCACCAGAGCCGAAATTTACGGTTAAATGGTATCGGGAGAACATTCAGAAGCTACGAGATGATGCAATTGATAATCCGACTAAAGAGAATGTAAGGCGATACTATTACGTGCAACGGATCATGCTTGACAAAGCCAGTCGTTATGCAGATATGGCGAGACTGGTAACTACTACTGATCCGTTCATTGATGAAAACAATCGCCGATCCACATCCTCATTTGCGGCTATGGAGCAAACACGAATAGCTGACGAAAACAGAGGACGTGTCTTGAATAGCATTTCAAGTAAAGCAGGTATCTTTTTCTTTTTTAAAGGAAAGGACTGTCCTTTATGTGAGAAGCAAGCCTTCGTTTTAAAAACATTTAGTCATGAAACCAGCATAAATGTAATTCCTATTTCTGTTGATGGTCTCCCTCTACCTCAAAATGAATTTAACAATATGAAAATTGATACCGGTCAAGCCAAAAAACTTGGAATTACTAATGTACCGGCGATTGCATTAGCCATACCGCCTAAAGATATCAGAATCATTTCGTTTAGCGCTATCAGTAGTGATTCTCTGAAGGAACGCACTGTGTTGATTGCTAAAGATGCAAAACTAATTTCTGAACAAGATTACACAAGCACACTTCCCCTTAATCACAATGGATATATTGACAGCGACATAATCAAAGATATGCCAGACGATATTTTAAATGACCCAATTCTATTTGTTGAATATATCCAAAAACGATCTCAAGTTATAAAACCTTAAAAGGCTAATTTCGTAATGAAAAAGACATTATTAAGTTTGGTTGTTACCGCTCTTTTCGGATTTACTCCTATTAGTCAATCCGCTGATGTAAACGAGCAATTAAATAAGATGTTTGGCTCTATGTCGAACACAACCAGCGGTGGTTCTTATAAGAGTGTTACTCGCGAGGGGTACGTAGGAGGGGGCTTCGTGGTCCGTAATCAGCTACGAACCCTTACACCCGTTAACGTAACGTTACCTAAAGCATCTGGTGGATGCGCCGGTATTGATTTCTTTGCTGGATCATTCAGTTTCATTAACACGGAAGAATTTATTCAATTGCTCCGAAATATCGCGGCTAACTCTGTCGGACTGGCATTTCAGTTGGCTATTAACGCTATGGATGCCGTACTGGGAGGGGAGTTATCAAAACTACAATCCATCATACAAAAGCTGAATGAATACACCGCCAACTCATGTCAATTATCAAAAGGCTTAATGGTAGATATGGCAGGTGCAATTAGCGAAGAAATGAAAACGTCAGTGTCTGCACAGCTTTCATCTAAAGGTATTCAGGATTCATTCAATAGCTATAAATCCGAGGTGTTAGGTAAACAACCGCCAATGATGGCAGCACAAAAAGCCGGTTTAACAAAACCGTGTACTCACTACGGTAATGTAATGTGGTGTTTATTAAGTAAAGGTGGATTTAATAGTGGATTTTTAAATTCTACGGACGAACAAAAGGAATTAGTTATGAGTTTGACTGGTATGGTTATTGTAAAAGAAGCCACACAATCTAATGACAAATCCACTCCTATATTGCACCAAACAATTGCTCCCATTCCTATTGAGGAAGTCTATGAACTATTGATGAAAGGCTCAAAAGAAAAAGAAAATGTTCAAATCTATGGCTGTGGTACATCAAAAGACACCTGCATAGCTCCAGCACCAAAGAAAATTAAGGTTGATGGGCTTCAGACTCAATTCTTAGATATATTTGAAAAATATAACTATCTTCAAAAATATATAAGCAATGAGAAACCTGCTGAAAACATAAAACAAAAAGTATTGTTTTTCAATGTTAATGGGGCTGTCACTAATGGCTACAAATTAATAGATGGTCAAGATACTACTAGAGCAATGCACTATTACAGAAATATATCAGAAATAATTAGTTATGAAGCAGCTTTCGTATATTTAAACGATATGTTAACTGCCGCTGAAAGCAGTGCAGATAGAATTATAGAAAACAATGAGGAACCTATTTTTGCTCATATAAAAAAACAGCGCGAAATGATACGAGATGCAAAAGTAACCCTTCGACAAATACATGATGGTTACATTGTTAAGCATGGTGGTTTAGTCAGAATAAACGAAATATTTAATACATTCATGGTTGGTACGAAACCAATTCACGTTCCAGATGGTGTGAACGCTCAATAATCAATCGGAGTAATCAGTAATGGATTTTCACGTATACACATCATCTGGTGGAGCTTCGGCGCTTTCAATGGTGTTTAACGGGCTTAGTATGCTCAGTAACGATGGTGTCTTGGCAGGATCATTTAAAATCGCTTTTTTGTTATCCATCATCGGATATGTAATAAAATCTGCCGCTGATGGTGGTAGAACCATAGCATTTCAACAAGCTGCCGTATCAGTAGTTCTATTTTTATGCTTCTTTCAAGTTACAACAAGAGTCACGATTGAAGATGTTACAACCGGCGAAGTACGGGCTGTTGATAATGTACCTTTCGGTGTTGGTTTTACAGCATCAATTATCAGCAATACTGGTTATCAGTTTACACGAAAAATGGAACAGGCATTTTCAATGCCAAGCATGACTGAAAACGGTCCCGTTGACCCATTGTATACCCTTGCATCAATGTTTGATGCAATGCGAGATCCGTTAATTTGGTCCAGTGGCGATAGTAAAAGTGCTCACTTAGAGGAAGCTATAAAGGTTTATACAAACCAATGCCTTGCATTTGATATTGCAAGAGGGGCTCAAAGTTTCATGGGAATCATGAATAAGCCATTTGATGATCAACTAGCAACAAGCCCAAACAGAACTATTGCCATTGAAGTAAACGGTAAAGTTGATGATGTGTCCTGTCTTGAGGCAATGAAAAGTATCAGGCTTATGGTTGGCGGGCAAGCTGACTCAATCGGTAAAGGTGTGCTCAGTGTAAGAAATGGGTTTAGTGAAAAATGTAAAACATACGGCTCAAAGAACCAGTGTTCACTTCCATTTGCAAACCAGACCATGACTGAAGCAATGACATTTTTTGGGGCTACAGGGAAAAACCTACGTGATTTTCAAGCGCAGTTATTAATGTACCCGTTCGTTGTTAATATGCCTCAAACCGCTAATGAAAACGCCTATCACTCCTATGCGGCGGTCGCTAAATCACAGTCTCAAATTCAACAATCATTCAAATGGGCGTCTGAAGGTTCGTCATTTCTAATTTGGATTCAATATCTTCAGTCTTTTATACAGGCGGCTGTATACGGTCTGGTGCCATTTGTTGCCTTCGCTTTAGCATTCGGATTAATGGGCGTAGGTTTGAGCCTTAAATACGTTCTGGTGCTTTTGTGGATTCAAACATGGCAACCGTTACTTGCGATCATGAACGCTATTATGTTAACTAAAACACAGTCTGATATCTCAGTGCTGGTTTCTGGTGCTTCTAGTTTCTCCGATTTATACCATTTGTTATTTGTTACACAGAAAAATATCGCCATTGCAGGGCACATGATGGCATCAGTACCGATGTTGGGCGCATTTGTCGTGTTTGGTTCCTCTTATGCTTTCACGGGATTAACAAAAGGTCTATCAACAACAGGTGCTCCTGATACGTCACCAATGACTCCAGATGCTACTGATTCTCCAGCTTTACACAAGCAATCAGCAGTTACTGAACAATCAGCACATAATGCAGTATCAACGATAACAGGCGGGAATAGCACTGCTCCAAAACTGGACTTATCAAATACGCGACAACAAGCTATACAATCTGCTTCCAGTAGAAATATTACAGCTCAAGAAACCTTAACTTCAGCTATTGATAAAGGTGTTAGTTCTTTGAGTTCTATGGGGATAAATACATCTCATAACTACGGATCTACAATCAATAGTGATACCGGTTTGAGCAATACAGTTAGCAATTCATCCAATAATGGCTCAATGATCACAACTGGTAACACATCCTCTACTATTGATGAGAGCGCAAAAATTACCGCTTTATCCGGTGACGCAAGCGTATCAGGTGGTATGGGCGTAGGTTCACCGGATACTGGTGGAGCTGGTGGCTCTGGTGGTAAAGGCGTTTCTATTGGCGGTAGCGCTGCCGTTAGTGCTCAATCCTCCGATATTCACCGTAATTCTGGAGCTCAAACAACCGGCATAATGACAAATGACTCAGTTGCAACGAATGATGCAACCAGTTTATCCAATAATATTCAATTTGCTGAACACATTGCGGATCAACTTGATAAACATGGTGGTACTCAAGAGTCAGCACAACTAGCACAAAGTATCAGACAAGCCGCCTCGCAAGCAGAAACAGCCCAAGAATCATATAGTGAGACTGTTTCTGCTAATAATTCTGTATCTACAAAACAGTCTTATACCGCAGGTCAGGTAGCAAATTTAGCAAATGAAAACAGTAATGTTGTAGACAAAATCAATAATGAAAATCTAAGTAATGATGAATTCCAGAACAGAAAAAAAGAATATCAACAGCAGCTTAGTTCCATTATGGGAGCATCGGACGCAGAAAGCGCGGCGACAATTTATGCAGCAAACGATACTGGCGGTTTAGTTAACCACTTTGGAGAATTGTTCGGTCCTGCTACAAACCCTACTGGTGCTATGAATGGCGAAGAAAGTAGAAACATGAATGTTGCACAAAATACTGCATCGGAAGTTCAAGGCAATATTTCCAGCACTCAGGGGGCTGTTAATACCAAATTCGGTAATACTACAGCTCAAGCCCAACAGTTCTTAAACAGCCAACAGACTAATGTAGAAGATGTTTCAGCTAAAAATAGTGCAGGACTAGGAATGTCTGAGCATTATTCAGAATCTAAGATGGCTAGAGAACAATTACATGGAAGTTCTGTATCAGAAAATAGCTCTCGAATGATTTCAAATGATGGCACAAGTGTTGCTGCAAGCATGAATGCATTGAACAATTCAGTTAGTAACGTGGGTGCAGATCAAAACAACATAGAATCAGATACAACGGCAAATTTAAATTCTATGAAGCCAGTAAACACAGTGGCTATGCCGTATGAACAGTCCAACAATATTACAGACGGACTAGCACAATACGCAGCTATTGCTAAAAATTCCACTTCTATTAATCAAATAAATGAAGCAGCAACAAATTTCGCAAATACATATTATGAAAATGGCGGTAATGCCAGCCGTGACCAACTTTACAGCGCACTTAATAATGTGCAAATTGAAGCAAGAACGGGTTCTGGGAATACTCAATTAAACATAACCAACAACACGTTAGCAGGTGGTAATGGCAATCAAATTCCACAAAGAAGTCGTAGGGACATAATTATCGGTACAGATCTATCACCTAGTTCTATACCAGAGAAACCTGAAAAATCAGAAGGTTCAGGTGAAGATAAAGCAATTATTACAAAAGGTAACCCAATGCCAAGAGTAGAACAAATTAAACCGCGATAACGGACATAAAAAAAGGCAAAAACATTGTGTTTTTGCCTTATCTTTATGATCTGCGTTACTCAAATTGGCATTAAAAAAAACGCCAGAAAAACGACAATAGCAATACCTAATCCATAATCTTCTAAAAAACTACCGAAACCAGAGCCGCTTTCACGCTTCCTAACATAAGCAGAGCCATATAAATCAATATCGTGTTGACGCTGTTCTGCGGCTTGTTGTTCTGCTTTTTGCATTCTCTCCGCATGACACTTACACGAACGGGTGAAGTGATAATAACGCGGTCGTCTGTATATGAAACCGTGATTAAAAGACATATCGCCCCCCCTCAACTGATTAATTTATATACCATTAAATCATACCTTATTTCATAAAAAATTACATGCTAAATAGAACCCTTTTCTAAGTATTTATCCTGAAAAATAGAAATGTAAGGTGTTTATCATGTAATGATCCGAAAACCATGAGGAAAGAAAATGATTCAAAATTTTAGGAGAAGAAATTTTTCTTCGGTGGTGACTCATTTATCACTAATAGCCTATATCTCAGTGATGATAACACCCGTTAACTCATTTGCTGAAGTTCCGTCCACACCTCCAGAAAACACAGGTAAATATCAGACAGATAAAAATAATTTGGAGGGAGTTACTGCTGGTCATGACACAGCTAAAGAGGCTTTAAATTTTTATAAAACATTACCAAGCCTAAATGTAGACTCGAAAGGTACTTCACAATTTGGTAAAGGTGAATCAGTCAATTTTAACAGTATTTATTATAAAGACAGCCTTGCTATGGGAGTAGATGATGTATCAAACGTCTATGGCAATGATAGCAAAACAAATGAAATTGGGTTTCATGAATCAAAAAAACTTAAAACAGAACAAAGCCCCAAGGGAGAGGCATACCGAACTTTAGTAGGGGCATCCCGTCATTCCTCAATTGACATTAACAAAGATGATGATGTTTTTAATGTTCATAACGATTTTCTCTCAAATGAAAAAAAATATTCCGATGCTATTTCAAAATGCGAAACAAAACAGGTATTTGAGGATTATGTAGATAAAAAGCACATACCTGATTATAAGGAATGCACAAAAACAGTCGATGTGACAGGTGGTTACTGATCTGATTTAATGGCACCGCACACTTTTGTGAAGGATAATTAGTCCAACAACAAAGGTGTGAAAATGACCCAACGAAGAAAACCTAGAAAATATACTGATGAGTTCAGAGAAGAAGCTGTAAAGCTAGTCACTGAACAAGGTTACAGTGTTACTGAAGCAGCCAAATCATTAGGCATAACAACTAAGCTGCTTTACAACTGGAAAGACAAACTAGCCAAGCAAACTTCAGGCGAAGCATTAAGCAAAGATGAGAGAGCTGAACTGGTTAAGCTCAGAAAAGAGAATAAACGCTTACAGATGGAGCGTGAGATCTTAAAAAAGGCGAGTGCCTTCTTTGCGAAAGAAATGAAATAAAGTTCGAATATATTAAAGAGCAGCAATGGCGCTTTCCAATTAGCGTTTTGTGCGAGGTTCTAGAAGTGAGTCGGTCAGCCTATTACGCATGGCTGAGGCGACCAGCCAAGATTATTAGTGTTGAAGAGTTAATGCTTTATCGTCGCATGAAGAGGTTATTTGATGATAGCCGCAGTAGTGCTGGTGCCAGAACCTTAATGAAGTTGCTACGCAAAGAAGGCTTTAAAATTGGTATTTGTCGGGTTAAGAGCTTGATGAAAAAGCTCGGTTTAGTCGTTAAACAGCGAGTGGCTTATAAAGTGACGACTATGCGCAAACATAGCCATGCGGTTGCTGATAACTTATTGAAGCGCCAATTCAATCCAGCCAGAGCAAATCAGGCGTGGGCGGGTGATATCACCTATCTAAGAACGCATCAAGGCTGGATGTACCTAGCTGTTGTGATGGATTTGCATTCTCGCCGTATTATTGGCTGGGCGTTGAGTAAACGCATGACGGTTGATTTAACCATGAGAGCGATGCAAATGGCTATCAACCTGCGTCAACCCAAAGCAGGCTTGATCTTCCATAGCGACAGAGGCTCACAATACACCAGTAAGCGTTTTCAATCATTGCTATGGAGCAATCGAATTACGCCATCAATGAGTGGTTGTGGAGCATGTTTAGATAATGCTGTGGTTGAAAGGTTTTTCGGCAGCTTGAAAAATGAATGGCTATTAAATGTTTACCATTTAACCAGAGAAAGCATGAAAACTGATGTAGAGAAATACATCAAATACTACAACTCAGTTCGGCTTCATACTTCATTAAATGATATGTCGCCAATTGAGTTTGAAAGTGTAAGGAAAAAGTGTGCGGCCTAGCTTGACCAGATCATACATAGTTAATCATCCATATTTAGCAGGTTTGGTATCTCATAATTCAGGTCCTGCAAATATTAAAACCTGTGGGGAGACATGTGTTGATATCTGGTTAGGAAAAGTAGGTGATGACTACTGGAAAGGTAACTGCCGAATATTTGAAGATTATATGTCTGTGAATGTTATTAACCCAACCGCTGTTATTAGCGCAAAAATAACCCGCGCTAAATGGGATGATTACATGCAAATCTATGCTGGTACAAGCACTGATCTTGAACAGGTATGGGGTGGACCACACGGAAAAGATGTTTTTCCACCTGAAACTCCTGGTCGTTGCGAACTTTCTACAAGTTGGGACCAGCAATTAGATGTTGATGTGACTGAAAAATTTAGTAAGGTCCAACCGTATGATGAAGTGTTTTTTAAAAACAGAGTTTCTGTAACTGGTGCAGGTGAAGGCTTTGCACAATTACGCATTCAATTTGATAAAAAAAAGGCACTTACTAACGATGTCTGGAGTTCGCCACAGCAAGGTGAATTTAACAAGGCAGTCAAAGCCATTAAAGAAGGATTTTGTCAGGATTACACTGTTGTTTGTCATGACACAATAATCCCCGATAAAGACGGTTGTGCTGTCATAGATGGTGTCAAACTCTGTAAAGAGGACTTCGTGCCACCGCCGTTAGATAAAATATCTCCATTCTGTAAGCGAGCAGAAGTGATCACGCATTGCGGTAAAGAGCATGGAGTTAACAACACATGTAAAAAATACGAGAAGCAAGGTTGTTCATTTATAAAGTCTCAATGTTTAACGGGAAAAGAAGGTGATATTGCTGGTTGCTGGCAATCTAGTGAAACATGGGATTGTGGAAAAGATGTTACCTTTAATAATGGCGCAGTCCATGAAAAGCTAATTTGTGACGGCGCGGTACAATGTCTAAATGGATCATGTTTACGTCCTTCATCTCAAGAGAATGGTGATTTTGCAACAGCGGCTGCTATGTTGAATGCGGCATCTTTTGCATTGGCAGATACTAATTGTGCTGATGCAGAAGAAGCAAACAACGGTGAATCTTCTTTGAATAAAGAGCAATGTGTCATTTTCAAAGGTGAAGCTCTAACATGCCGAACGGCAATGGGAGGATGGGTAGATTGTTGTGATCAACCGGTCGGTGTGAGCTGGATAGAATACGTACAGCTTTCAATGATGACTATGAGAGCGGCAGATGCTTTAGCGATAGAAGCAGGGTTGTTTGATGGTGGTGTAGGCTTATTTGATATGGCAAGCACAGCAGCTATGGATGCGGTGGAAGCTATTACAAAACCTACTATTTCCGCTTTTAACTCTTTTGTCGGAAATGCCGGTGCTGAAGTAGCTCAAGGAGTCGCTGAAAAAGGCGTTGTCTCGATGACAACAGCAGCGCTTAACAACCTAACAACCAAAGTTGCCGAATGGACTGCAAACACCTTCGGTGAGGCTGTTACAAACGCTATTTTCCAATCCGCAGCTACTGAAGGCGGAAAAACCGCTACTCAATCATTAGCAGAAAACGGAGGGGCTAGCTCCGGTGCTTCAGTAGTGCAACTTTCATCAACGATCACAACAGCCATGTCAGTTGTCGGATATGCATACTTGGCATACCAAATGGCAAACCTATTGGTGAATATTATATGGGCTTGTACCGATGAAGAATTCAAACTGGCAATCAAAAAAGAAACTAAGTTAGCGACAAAGGTAGACAGTTGGTGTTCTAAGAAGGTTCTTGGCGCATGTATCGAAAAGAAAAGTAGCTACTGTGCCTATAACTCTCAGGTAGCCAGAATAATCACTGAGCACGTTAGAGGAACAATAGGATACGGTGATACAAAAAATCCGAATTGTGAAGGAATTACATTAGCAGATATGGATAAAGTAGACTTCACCAAAATAGACTTTTCTGAATGGACCGCAACTCTTAAAGAAGCCGACATGCTTCCTGATTTCAAAGAATTTGACCTCGATAAATATACGGGTTCTGGAAGTACACTCAATGCTGATGGAAAGCGAGTAAACTCTGTCGAGCGATTTACCAGAGGGGTTGAAGGTACAGATTTAGATGAAGTTAGACAAAGAGCGAAAACAAGGTTAAGTGTTAAAGATGAATAGATAAATAAATCCCGCTAATAAGCGGGATTTTTTTTATCTAAATTTATATACCTGACCATTCCGTATTATTTTTGGCTCACTTTTCAAATTGCTCGGCAAAAACAGTACGGTTTCAGGACCTAACTCAACACTAATTTTCTTGAATTCTTCCTCATACTTACCAGTGTCGTGTAAATAATGAACACACTCATGATCCGTATAATTATATGAATACTTCAGATTAGTGAATGGTGCTTGATGCACATTTACATATAGATTCTGCTCGGAAATAGTTCTATTTTCTGTAACAGATACAAATTTAGCAGCGTTACATGCTAAAACATTTCCAGCCACTTCAGCTTTAATTGCATTTGATAAGTATTTATCAAAGACAGAGTTAATACGCTTCGTTTTCAAAAGCTGGTCACTGAAACTCAGCGGTGTAGACCCCCATTCGGTTACTAGTAAACGACCTTCCATCATAGGTGCTCGTTCTTCAGGTGTGCTTGTATCAAAAGCTAAAAGCCCAAAAACAGGGTTTACTGTTGCAGCAAGGGTAAGATCCACTACATTTACTGCATTCTTGCTTTGTAAGGTGATTTCTCTTAACTGATCCATCCCTTTTGTATCGTTTACAACAATAGGTTCCTTAATCTTTTTTAATGAATTTCCTTTCTGACTTGGTACTAACACAGCAAAGATCGTGTAATTATCCGCATCATCATCCAGATTATTCAACCCTATTGATTTAGCAATTTTGAGAGCCTCACTTCCATTTTCAACCACTGGTTTTGAAGCCTCATTATTATATATCCAATTACTATTTTCATTATTAGCACAGCCGGATAACACTAATGAAAATAGAATCCCTGTAATCATTTTACAACTTTTCATTATTCACCCTTATTATTAATAAATTCATTTTCTTTAGATTCAGAGCAATATGGACATTTCATATTGCAGGAATCCTCTGATTCGTGTGTAAGATAGATATATTTCTGCCGACACTCAAAACAGCCAGTTAAACCAATTATTCCATTTCGGTAATTGGTTGCGATTTGCCATGCCAAGTTCGGATCAATTATGTGTTTCTTTAATGGATCATCAAAGAAGCCACAATGAACATTAAATAAATGGCGGTATGCTTTATAAGCACCAACCAATTCTTCTATTTGCAATCTATTTTCTGGATCTTGTGCAGTCATTAAATATACATGTAAAAAATCAGTAGCAGATCGTTTATCATGTTGATTAGCTAATATAGTGCTAATTTTTCTTAGTCGTCCTAACGTAAAATCATTATCCTCATTATCAATTCCTGAATCATTTCGTAAACATCCATACATACGTGGAGATATTGCTGGAATCTCAGACAATATTACATTCTTTCTAAATCCAAGTTTTATCATATCAATTGCTAATTGATAATCTTCTGGCGCAATAGTTAATTTCATTTAAACACCTTTCCACATAAGCGCGCTCTAGATTTAAGATAGAATAATACATCATCATATTTTTTATGATAACCATCATTATCGACTAACCTAGTTGATATAATCGAAGGTCTGTAAATTGGAGAAATATATATTTGTTTTGAATACAAAGAAAACAGTATTTCTTTAAAAGAAAACTTATTAATTGTATTGTATGACTGACAATCATTAAACCAAAAGAAATGATTAGTATCTGTGCCAGACATGCTGTTAATAATTGCTGATTCAATTAGCATTGTTAAACGCAAAAATGAAACATCCAACAGTGATTTTTTAAAGTTCGGGTCTTTCTTAGTATATAAAGACTGAGAATCCTCTTTATAGCTCAATATATATGCTGGCACTTTCAATCCACTGAAAAAATCTCTCATAATGGAAAAATCTTCAACAAAACAGGTTTTGTCAGAATTGACGACCACAAATGGATTATTATCAACTCTTTCAGAATTACTTAATAAACTGAAAAGTACATCTGTCATTTCAGTGTTGTAGCAATTTATTTTATTGTTCATTTTCTTTCAATCTTTTCCATATGAGCAGAACTGATTCACCATATTCTTTAGCTTTGTTCTTTAACGCTGGATTTGGTGTGTGATAATTACCGATGGCTTGCGCTATATCATTTGGAGATAGTTCAATCGCTCGACACAAGACCTTCGCTGATACCTCAATGTTCTTATCTACATCTAATAACTCAGCAGGGTCAGAAACATAATTACTACCGTTCCAACGCCAATTAATTTGTGTAATACCGATATCAGTCAATGCTGAAACGCTTACATATTCCCGCACTTTTCGGACAGCATCATCTCGGTTCACCGGATAATAAGAGCCCATAATTGGGTTATTTAAAGCATAGCGATGGGGTGCAACAAAAGATTTATCGCCTGTTCTATGGGAGCTCTCTTTAAGAGCAATAGCATAGAGTAAAAGCGGATCGAGGTTACATTGTTTAGCGTGCTTTTCCCACGAGGTATTAGTTAAATCTACAACAGCAGCCTCGCAAATCGCAGCATTAAAAATGCTTAAAAACAGAAGAAAGCGTTTCATCCTCCCCTCACTTATTCTGAGCATATACGTATATATCAGTATAAATTATAGTAAGACATACATTAGTCGTCAACACACTAACTACGACTAATGCAATTTATTATACATTTATTTACAGTATGCGTAAACAGAGAGAGAATGAAATTTCACACATATTCAATATGTTACATAACCAAAATAATTATTGGCATGATACTTATAATCCAAAGAAATTAATAACATTCACATTAAGTCGAAAATAGGTGTTTTATGGCTTATGAAAGACAATTCTTTCTTCTGCACCAAAATTGTTATCGGCACATTTTCAAAAAACATTAAGTCACCAAAGGGGTTTTGGTGACTTAATGTATCTCAGATATTAAGTCACCAAAACGGTAGTTACGACTTAATGTAATCGGGCTATTAAGTCACCAATAGGGTAGTTACGGTATAATTAGTTTATGTTAAAATAACTTTTTCTGAACCTTTTCTGGAGTGCTGAAATTCATGTCAGTATCATATGAAGATGCGTTATTGCTAAAGCTGGAAGCAATCCTTGCTGACTGTGAGGAAGCAATAACTGTATGCGCTGATAATGCGGTAAATCTGATCCAACAGTTTATGCAAGAAATAAATAACAAAGAGTTATTTTCCCCATACCTGCCAGTAATTCATAACGACAGGGGCTCAGTACGGATTCGATGGGGAATGGTTGTGATGAACAAGGCAACTAAAAAAGTTGGCTCTATGCGCAATGCTCCAACCACAGGTAATGGCGATTTTGACATACGCTATTTTTCAATTCGGTCTGATGAAGTACGCCAGCTTATTCAAAAATACGAGGATAAGTTTAAAATTATCAGGGCTGACATTAAGCAAACCAAAAATATTACTAAGTCATTGAAAATGAGAATTACACATTTGAAAAAGGGCACAAGAAAAACGGCTATCGGTGTTACTAGCTGAATTTTATGTTTTTTTTGGTTTACTGTGAGCCGTAGGCGATCTTTTAGGGGGTACTGTGAGCCGTAGGCGATCCTTTCCCTGTCTTTAAAAACAGCGTAGGGGCGATTTTGAGAGGATTTCCACATATCATCGTGGGTAAGCACTGGCATACAGGCTAGAGTGGCTCAGAATCGCTTAGACGAAGCATATATGATATTAAAAGCCACTACTTGCATCCATTCACTTTTTTCAGCCATTTTGTGCAGTATTTTACGAATAAGTAGAGGCTTTCCCTTTGGTGAAGATAGCCAGACACAATAAGCTCTGACTATTTTTCTGTAATTTAATATTGAAACTTAATTAATTAATCTTTTCCATATATCCATACTTGAATCTGCTGATATTTTAATTACATCCCAATTAATACCATAATTACAATCATGGTTATTTTTAAGTGACTCCAAAACATCTAAACAAAATTCCTTTTTATCATCATCATTTAAATTAAAATAGAAAACATCAAGATCAGTTTTATTAAATTCATCTAATTCTGTTTCACTATCCCAACCGGAAACAATACTTGTATGAATATCTTCAGCACACCACGTTACTGAGAAAAAGTCTTTCTCAGTAACAGTATATTCCTCAACGCCTATATTCGACTTACTTATTATTTTACGCGCTTCCTTTTCTGACTTTGCCTGTACATCAAATGAAGCCAGCACATAGTTATTGTTATTAAGGTTAACTTTATACGATACATTATAGGTATTCATGACTCATCCTCGTTTAATTATTATTAGCTGTGTAATTAATTAGATTTGAGAATTAATACTATATTCGTATAAAGCTGAAAGCAATATATTTGTAAAAATGATAAATACAATACCATTACTTATTTAAATACAACAATTCATTATATAATTGATTACCAAATTAACAGGATTAAATTAAACCATAATAATTCATTTTTAATTAAACAATGAAGTTTCCATTTTGACAAATATATATATTTATTGGTATTTGCTTGATATGGTATTACTTCTATTTTTTTCTCGCATAACGTATTCCATATAAAAAATTTAATTGGATTTTATTAATGAACCTTAATACCAATACTAATATCATCGAATCAATTGAGATAGACAGAGTAATTGCGATCCGAGAACATGCTATTAGCCTATATAAAGAATCACTCTCTAAAGCAGCAGAGGCAATCGAAATAATAAAAACAATCCCCAATACCAATAATCATTTTCCTCACCAATGCATAGAGGACGACTTAATTGATTTGCAATACCCTAGAAATACTAATGATGATGATGATAACAGAACACGGTTTGAAATTTGGTTAGACAGAAAGATATGGCAAATGTTTATTGATAAATCTGGTATCAAAACAATCATGAGCAATAAACAAATAGAAAAGTTACATTACGACCTTTACGATATGAAATCGCCTATATTTAACTATGAGAATGCATTAAGCACTTTTACAAGTTTAAGCGCTAACAAAGCTGATTCATTTAAGAATGGATTGATGGATGCGTTGCAATCTGTTTCATGGGATTACAAGAGTAATAATCCTCGCTATCTTGGAAAAAAAATAATAATGGATGATGCGGTTTCAGTTGGTAAGTATTCAACTAGATTTAATAAGACTGACACCGTTAACGATCTAGTTAGAATATTTTGCATCTTACAAAAAAAACCAATTCACGAATTTCAAAATAGCGTTGGGCTATATATATCAGATAATGTACGAACTAATAATCAGAATTTTGAAACTGAATTTTTCATTGTTAAGTGGTACAAAAAAGGCACAATGCATCTATTATTTAAAAGTGAAAGTTTGATAAACAATACTAATGATTTGATCGCAAAACTTTTCCCCTCAGCATTGCCGCCTTTGTGAAACACATTCACAGTCAAGGTATCGAGGTATATCTACACACATCAGATATACCTCAATTAATCCTCACACCGTAATAGCACACAGTGAAAGCCTCATTTAAACCTCTATTACGCATCACGTCCACATCTAAATGATATATTTTCATTTTCATTATGATTTTTGCACCCTGATATTTCTCAAATCATTCTCATATCAATCTCTTGCAACACTCAATTACCACTGTTAAAATTACACACATACTCAATTTCGCATCAAATAAATCTCAGATGCATCACATCAACAATTAGAGGCTTCAAATGCGTATTTATATAGATGATGGTTCTACTAACATAAAAATGCTGTGGGAACAGGATCAGGAGGGTGAAGTTGTTAAAATTAGCCCTAATAGCTTCAAACGCGGTTGGGGTACGGCTTTTGGTACTGGCAAACCATTCAACTATACCGTTGATAACGAGAAGTATTCATTTGATATTATTGATCCAGACAATTTGCCGACTAACAACGTAGCTTGGCAGTATAGTCCTCTTAACGCCGTTGCTGTGCAACATGCACTTCAGATTAGCGGTTTACCTCCCCAAGAGGTTGAAATCGTCGTCACTCTCCCATTGGCTGAATTTTACGACCAAGACGCGCAATATCGAATGGATAACATCCAACGCAAAAAAGATAACTTAATGCGCGAAGTTCAAGTAAGCCGAAATGATCCTTTCAAAATCATAAAAGTTACCGTTCGTCCTGAGTCAATCCCTGCTGGTATATCTCTGTGTGATAGTTTGAAACCGCATCATTCGGTACTGATTATTGATATTGGTGGCACTACTACTGATATCTCATTGGTTTCAGGTCAAATGACATCTGTATCTCGCATCTATGGTGATCCTACTCTTGGCGTATCGTTGGTGACTAACGAAGTCAAAAGAGCGCTGGCTAACGCTTCAACTGAAACGTCCAGCTATAATGCTGATCAACTAATCATTAACCGGCAGGATGAAAGTTATTGGTTAGATAACATCAACTGTGTTGATGATATTCCGATGGTAAAAGATGCCATGAACAGCAGCATTGAACGACTCAATACTCGTGTGCTAGATGCGGTTAGTACCTTTAAAGGATACACACATGCAATGGTAATTGGTGGCGGAGCTGAACTCTCGGCTGATGCAATCAGAACGCAAATAACTATCCAGCCAGATCGTTTCTACGTGGCTAAGGAACCTCAGTTTGCTTTGGTTCGGGGTCTGAAATTATTAGGATAACGTTATGAAACAAGAGCGTAAAAAGATAATTCTGTATCTTCGTCCTGAACTCAGCGATGCGGATAAATTCGCAACTAAAAAGATAGAAGAATCGCCGGTTCAAACTGAAGCTGTACGAACTGCTTTACTGGCAGGGATCGCATTAGGGGAAATTGATGATAGATTGCCCTCCTTGTTGGCTTCAATCCTATCAGACAGGACAAAGGCTGATACCTTCAAAGTAATGTTAGATTCTTTTCTAACTGTTGATGGTGACGGCACTCATGCACACAATAAAGTAAATTCGAGTCAGGCAGTACGGGGGTTATCGACTGATAAAGCAAAAATGGAGAAGGAGCCCCCAAGTCAGGCAGCACAGAATTTGAAAGGTTCATTACCGGAATGATGGGTGGTGTATGTCAGAGCAAGTGTATGGTGATACTTTAAAGTTCTTTGCAGATTGGCAGAAAAACGAAAAGAAACGTTCCTGTCTTAACTTTCAAAAGGTAGTTTCCAGATCTGGCGTTCCTACCATTAACATCGAGATAGCACCTCTTGAAAAGGATGGAACTGCAAGATGGGAGCAAAAACAGACTATTCAGTTATCCTTAAAAGAAATGACTCAGCTCTCTGCATTAGTGCTTCTATCAAAGAAGTATATTGATAATTTTGAAGCTCGATATCATGGGGATAGTAGGAACAAAGGGTTGTCTGTTTTTGATAATGGTAAGTCAGGAATGATTTTCCTGATCTCTGAAGCAGGACAGACGCTAGAACACGGTATAGATCAATACCAACGTTTGGAACTGGCGGTATTCATCGTACAGCAACTATCCGCAGCGTTAAAAACAAGCTATGCATGTACTGTTGTAACGCTCAAAAGTCTGTATTTGATCGACACTCATTAACAGAGAAGCCTAAACATTTGTTTAGGTTTTTTTTAATCATAAATGAATTTACATTTTTAGCTCTGAACAGCGAGAGACATGAAAACTTGTTTTCGTGTCGGTGTCGCTGTTGAACAAACGAGCAAAGCGAGTGCGTTAGAAAGCATAAGAAAATTGTCCACAGTGGAGCACATCTTTGCATATTAAGATCTTTTCTTTCTTTTTAGATCTTAAAACATTAAAACCTTAGCGTCTTGGATATGTTCATAAAAATCATCTGGTTATAGTTTTAAAGGTCGTCACTGATGCAGTGAAAGGTCGTCACTGATGCAGTGAAAGGTCGTCACGAGTGCAGTGAAAGGTCGTCACTGGTGCAGTGAAAGGTCGTCACTGGTGCAGTGAAAGGTCGCCACTTGTAAAGCAGGTATGGCTAATTATCAATCTGAGCTCATTATTTAGCCCGAAAACTCATATCCTATTAATTAATATTAGTTTATTTCTTAATTTTGTTGTGGATAAGTACGATTTTTCTTAAATGTTTTGAGATATTCCACTACCGAAAAAGTATATTTTTGAATTGCTATAAAAGGTCGCCGTTGATGCAGTTAATCAATAAAAAGGTATTTTTCTGCTGGTGGCTAAAGGTCGCCACTGATGCAGTATAGATATACACCTCGAACATTATTTAATTTATATATATCAACATGTTATGCGAAAGGTCGCCGTTGATGCAGTATCCTCGAAAAAAAGGTACTTTTCTGCTGATGGTTAAAGGTCGCCGCTAATGCAGCATTGAGTGATTGAAATATGTAGAATTAAACCTTGTATATCAGTGTGTTATATGAAAGGTCGCCGTTGATGCAGTACCCTCGAAAAAAAAGGTACTTTTCTGCTTGAGGCTAAAGGTCGCCGTTGGTGCAGTATGAATCGATATAATTATTTATAATTAACCTATATATATCAATGCGTTATATGAAAGGTCGCTGTTGATGCAGTATCCTCGAAAAAAAAGGTACTTTTCTACTGGAAGCCAAAGGTCGCCGTTGATGCAGTATAGAGTGGTATAGTGAACTACATTAACCTATTATTTATCAGCATGTTAAGCGAAAGGTCGCTACACATGCAGTTTGTCGCAAGGAAATGTCGTTAACTAACTTGGTAATAAGTCGTTGTGGATGCATTGCTAAAGTGAGAAGTAACGTAATTATATGTTAACTATCAAAACGTTAAGGGTTTTTACGTTTGGTGTTCAATATTCCACCAGCTACATATTATTTTAAAGGTCACTTTGCTTTTAGACAAAACAACCTTTAGAATATATTCCTATCATGTTTGAATTGAGTCTTTAGTGATGAAAAAGAAGCAAATTAGTAACTTAACTCTCTATACTAATGTTCGTCATTCTGATGATTTCAATCTTTCCCTTGCCAGCTTACCAATACCGGCGAAAAGAGTTCTGTTTCTGATTCTCGCTCAGATTTCAGATCCACGAGCATCTGTTGATGAAGATGAAATTTGTTTTGAGGTCAAAGCTAAGGAGTATGCTGAGATTTGTGATGTGGACCTTTCAACTGCGTACAAATCCCTTCCACTCGCCGTAGATACTCTGTTGAGCTCTCACATATATGAAGATCTAAGTGAGGAAGGTTTTAAGCGTGCTTCAAAAACCAACATTACAACCAGTGCTACATATTACTTTGACGAAGGTTACTGCAAAATATTCTTTAACCGGAGGGTATTTCCTTATTTCTTCGAATTATCTAAAAAATTTACAACACAAAACCTCTTTTATGTAGCCAGATTGTCGGATGCTAGTTTGGCAAATCTATATCAGCTAATTATGAAACGTTTTTCAAAACGCAATACTATTGCCGAATATAAAACGTCTTTTACAATTGGCGTTGACGAACTTAAAGACGAAATGTGGCTGTTTAATATAGATAAGAAAGGGAATAAAGAATATCTCTATCAAAGCTATAAGTATTTTGGTCAATTTTTAAAAAGACTGGCGGTTAGTTTGGGTGAACAAACCAATATCAAGGATGTTTCAATTGCGATTGAATCACGTAAAGGGCGTAAGGCATCTGTGTTACGTATATCCTACGTTGTTCACAATGAAAAAGAGGTGAGTTCTATGCCGACCGATAAGGAATTGGACGAGCTGGAAAGGCAGATAGGTTTATTATAGTAATGATGTATAAAAACAACAGGTTAAAAGAGAAAATAACTCAGTTCGCTTTGCAAAACCAGAATTATAAAAAAAATGCTATGTTGAACCATATTCAGGATGATTTATTCGAAATGAAATCTTCCGGTATGTCTTGGAATGCGATCATGGATGTATTACCGGCTTACGGTTTGATGGTCAGTGATACGTGTTTCAGAACCTTTTTGAAGAAAGTCAGAGAACAAGGATGATTGCATGATCGGTCACATTTCATTTTGTAAAAGTCACTATGAAATATGCCAACATACAAAAGAGGGTGTAGTTACATGGGCGTTCCACCCTGAACAGCCGCGCCTAGAGAAAAGGGGGAGAAAAAGAGAGAAAAAGAGAGAAAAAAGCGCGAGTCAGGGGCGCAGATGTGTAAGGGGTCGTCTCAGAAAACGGAAAATAAAGCACGCTAAGCCGGTGGCAGCGGTCGCAATGGCCTAAACTTCCCCGCACCGACCTTGGCGCTGCTGCGCCATAGGTAATCGCCGGTCAGGTTGATGTGCTCCCACCCCAGCGGCGACAGATATTGCAACAATGTGTCGTCCAGCGCCGTGCCGTTGCCACGCAAAGCACTGGTGGCACGCTCCAGATATACCGTGTTCCACAACACGATGGCCGCCGTCACCAGATTGAGGCCGCTGGCCCGGTAGCGCTGCTGCTCAAAACTGCGGTCGCGGATTTCACCCAATCGGTAGAAGAAGACCGCCCTGGCCAGCGCGTTGCGCGCCTCGCCCTTATTCAGCCCCGCATGGACGCGGCGGCGCAGCTCCACGCTTTGCAGCCAATCCAAAATGAACAGCGTGCGCTCGATGCGCCCCAGCTCGCGCAACGCCACGGCCAAGCCGTTCTGGCGCGGGTAGCTGCCGAGTTTGCGCAGCATCAGCGAAGCCGTTACCGTGCCTTGCTTGATGGAGGTGGCCAGCCGCAGAATTTCATCCCAATGGGCGCGTATTTGCTTGATGTTCAGCCTGTCGCTGCTAATCATCGGCTTGAGCGCGTCATAGGCGGCATCGCCCTTGGGGATGAATAGCTTGGTTTCGCCCAAGTCACGGATACGCGGCGCGAAGCGAAATCCCAGCAAATGCATCAAGCCAAACACGTGATCGGTGAAGCCTGCCGTGTCGGTGTAGTGTTCCTCGATGCGCAAGTCCGACTCGTGGTACAGCAGGCCATCAAGCACGTAAGTTGAATCACGAATGCCCACGTTGACCACCTTGGCACTGAAGGGCGCGTACTGGTCGGAGATATGGGTGTAGAAAGTCCGTCCTGGACTGCTTCCATACTTCGGGTTGATATGACCAGTGCTTTCTGCTTTGCTGCCGGTTCTGAAGTTCTGGCCGTCCGACGATGACGTGGTGCCGTCACCCCAGTTGCCGGCGAAGGGTTGCCGAAACTGCGCATTCACCAGCTCGGCCAGCGCCGTCGAATAGGTTTCATCGCGGATGTGCCAGGCTTGCAGCCAAGACAGCTTGGCGTAGGTGGTGCCAGGGCAGGACTCGGCCATTTTGGTCAGACCCAGGTTGATCGCGTCGGCCAGGATCGTCGTCAACAGCAAGGTTTTGTCCTTGGCCGTGTCGCTGGTCTTCAGGTGTGTGAAGTGGCGGGTGAAGCCCGTCCATTCATCGACCTCCATCAGCAACTCGGTGATTTTGAGGTGCGGCAGCAGCATAGCTGTCTGGTCGATCATGGCTTGCGCGGCGTCTGGTACTGCCGCGTCCAGCGGCGTGATCTTCAGGCCTGACGCGGTGGTGATGATGGCATCCGGTAAGTCGTTGGCCGCAGCCATGCGGTTGACTGTGGCGAGTTGCGCCTCCAACAATTCCAACCGGTCATGCAGGTATTGGTCGCAGTCGGTGGCCACTGCCAGCGGCAATTCGCTGGCCAGCTTCAAAGTGGCGAACTTCTCGACCGGCACCAGGTATTCGTCGAAGTCCTTGAACTGGCGAGAACCCTGCACCCAGACATCACCGGAGCGCAGCGCGTTCTTCAGCTCCGACAGGGCGCATAACTCGTAGTAACGCCGGTCGATGCCGTCGTCGGTCAGAACCAGCTTTGCCCAGCGCGGCTTGATGAATGCGGTTGGCGCATCGGCGGGCACCTTGCGCGCGCTGTCGCTGTTCATGCCGCGCAGCATGTCGATGGCATCGAGCACACCCTTGGCGGCGGGCGCAGCCCGCAATTTGAGCACGCCCAGGAACTGCGGCGCGTAGCGGCGTAGCGTGGCATAGCTTTCACCGATGTGGTGCAGGAAATCAAAGTCGGCAGGCCGCGCCAATGTTTGCGCTTCGGTGACGCTGGCGGCGAAGGTGTCCCAGGGCATAACGGCCTCGATGGCGGCGAACGGATCGCTGCCGCTTTGCTTGGCCTCAATCAACGCTTGACCGATGCGCCCATACATCCGCACCTTGTCGTTGATCGCCTTGCCGGAAGCCTGGAACTGCTGCTGATGCTTGTTCTTGGCCGCGTTGAACAGCTTGCCGATGATGCGATCGTGAAGGTCGATGATTTCATCGGTGACGGTGGCCATGCCTTCGATGGCCAGCGCTACCAGCGTGGCATAGCGTCGTTGCACCTCGAACTTTGCCAGATCAGCAGGCGTCATCTGGCCACCTTCACGAGCGATTTTGAGCAGGCGGTTCTGGTGAACCTGCCGCTCGATGCCTGCGGGCAGATCAAGTGCTTGCCAGGATTTCAGGCGCTCAATATGTTCGAGCATGTGGCGAGAGTTCGGTTTGGCAGGCGACTGGCGCAGCCATGCCAGCCACGTCACTTTACTGCCGTCCTTGCGCTTGAGAAGTTCGTCCAGGCGCTGACGGTGGGGTGATAACAAAGAATCGGTCAGCGCCGCGTAAATGCGTCGGTTGGCACGGGTGATGGCCTCGGCGCTTGCGCGCTCGATGGCATTCATGGCGGGCAGGATAATGCTCTGCCGCCGCAGATTCTCGACAAGTGCGCTCGCCAGCACGATGCCTTTGTCGGTCTGCAAGGCCAGCTCGGTCAATGTATGCACGGCTTGCCGATAGTGGCTCATGGTGAAGGGCTTGAACCCAAAAACCGTTTGCAGCTCGACCAAGTGCTCCCGCCGTGTCTGTTCGCGCTGGCCGTACTCGCTCCAACTTTCCACTGGCATCTTGAGTTGCGCGGCCACCATGCGCAACAGGGGCGGAAACGGAGGCTCATCGACGCCCAAAAAGGTGCCAGGGAATCGCAAGTAGCAAAGCTGCACAGCGAAGCCCAATCGATTCGCGGCGCCGCGACGCTGACGGATCACCGACAGGTCGGTTTCGTTGAACGTGTAGTGCCGTATCAGTTCGTCTTTGGCATCTGGCAGTGCCAGCAGGCTTTCGCGCTCGGTGGCGGACAGGATTGAGCGGCGTGGCATGGTCAGTCTTCCCGCAGGTACTGGTACAAGGTTTCGCGGCTGATGCCGAAGTCACGGGCCACCAAGGTTTTTTGGTCGCCTGCCGCAACTCGCCGTTTCAACTCGGCAATTTGTTCGCTGTTCAGCGATTTCTTTCGTCCCCGGTAGGCACCGCGCTGCTTGGCCAGCACGATTCCCTCGCGCTGACGTTCGCGGATCAGGGCGCGCTCGAACTCAGCGAAGGCTCCCATGACCGACAGCATCAGATTGGCCATCGGTGAGTCCTCGCCGGTGAACTTCAGCCCTTCTTTGACGAACTCCATGCGCACGCCCCGTTGTGTCAGCCCTTGGACGATGCGGCGCAGGTCATCAAGGTTGCGTGCCAGCCTGTCCATGCTATGCACCACCACGGTGTCGCCCTCGCGGACGAAGGCCAGCAGCCTTTCCAGCTCGGGACGCTGGGTGTCCTTGCCAGAAGCCTTGTCGGTGAACACCCGCGCCACCTGAACACCCTCCAATTGCCGTTCCGGGTTCTGGTCGAAGCTGCTGACGCGGACATAGCCGATGCGTTGACCTTGCAAGATGCCTCCAAAGGCAAAAGTGTCAGGATGAAATCTATTACCTTTGACGGAATATGTCAATCAATAGGAAATTTAACTCTATTCTGACATCGTTTGCACATGGTGTCGTTTTCAGAAGACGGCTGCACTGAACGTCAGAAGCCGACTGCACTATAGCAGCGGAGGGGTTGGATCCATCAGGCAACGACGGGCTGCTGCCGGCCATCAGCGGACGCAGGGAGGACTTTCCGCAACCGGCCGTTCGATGCGGCACCGATGGCCTTCGCGCAGGGGTAGTGAATCCGCCAGGATTGACTTGCGCTGCCCTACCTCTCACTAGTGAGGGGCGGCAGCGCATCAAGCGGTGAGCGCACTCCGGCACCGCCAACTTTCAGCACATGCGTGTAAATCATCGTCGTAGAGACGTCGGAATGGCCGAGCAGATCCTGCACGGTTCGAATGTCGTAACCGCTGCGGAGCAAGGCCGTCGCGAACGAGTGGCGGAGGGTGTGCGGTGTGGCGGGCTTCGTGATGCCTGCTTGTTCTACGGCACGTTTGAAGGCGCGCTGAAAGGTCTGGTCATACATGTGATGGCGACGCACGACACCGCTCCGTGGATCGGTCGAATGCGTGTGCTGCGCAAAAACCCAGAACCACGGCCAGGAATGCCCGGCGCGCGGATACTTCCGCTCAAGGGCGTCGGGAAGCGCAACGCCGCTGCGGCCCTCGGCCTGGTCCTTCAGCCACCATGCCCGTGCACGCGACAGCTGCTCGCGCAGGCTGGGTGCCAAGCTCTCGGGTAACATCAAGGCCCGATCCTTGGAGCCCTTGCCCTCCCGCACGATGATCGTGCCGTGATCGAAATCCAGATCCTTGACCCGCAGTTGCAAACCCTCACTGATCCGCATGCCCGTTCCATACAGAAGCTGGGCGAACAAACGATGCTCGCCTTCCAGAAAACCGAGGATGCGAACCACTTCATCCGGGGTCAGCACCACCGGCAAGCGCCGCGACGGCCGAGGTCTTCCGATCTCCTGAAGCCAGGGCAGATCCGTGCACAGCACCTTGCCGTAGAAGAACAGCAAGGCCGCCAATGCCTGACGATGCGTGGAGACCGAAACCTTGCGCTCGTTCGCCAGCCAGGACAGAAATGCCTCGACTTCGCTGCTGCCCAAGGTTGCCGGGTGACGCACACCGTGGAAACGGATGAAGGCACGAACCCAGTTGACATAAGCCTGTTCGGTTCGTAAACTGTAATGCAAGTAGCGTATGCGCTCACGCAACTGGTCCAGAACCTTGACCGAACGCAGCGGTGGTAACGGCGCAGTGGCGGTTTTCATGGCTTGTTATGACTGTTTTTTTGTACAGTCTATGCCTCGGGCATCCAAGCAGCAAGCGCGTTACGCCGTGGGTCGATGTTTGATGTTATGGAGCAGCAACGATGTTACGCAGCAGGGCAGTCGCCCTAAAACAAAGTTAGGCCGCATGGACACAACGCAGGTCACATTGATACACAAAATTCTAGCTGCGGCAGATGAGCGAAATCTGCCGCTCTGGATCGGTGGGGGCTGGGCGATCGATGCACGGCTAGGGCGTGTAACACGCAAGCACGATGATATTGATCTGACGTTTCCCGGCGAGAGGCGCGGCGAGCTCGAGGCAATAGTTGAAATGCTCGGCGGGCGCGTCATGGAGGAGTTGGACTATGGATTCTTAGCGGAGATCGGGGATGAGTTACTTGACTGCGAACCTGCTTGGTGGGCAGACGAAGCGTATGAAATCGCGGAGGCTCCGCAGGGCTCGTGCCCAGAGGCGGCTGAGGGCGTCATCGCCGGGCGGCCAGTCCGTTGTAACAGCTGGGAGGCGATCATCTGGGATTACTTTTACTATGCCGATGAAGTACCACCAGTGGACTGGCCTACAAAGCACATAGAGTCCTACAGGCTCGCATGCACCTCACTCGGGGCGGAAAAGGTTGAGGTCTTGCGTGCCGCTTTCAGGTCGCGATATGCGGCCTAACAATTCGTCCAAGCCGACGCCGCTTCGCGGCGCGGCTTAACTCAGGTGTTAGACGGCAAGAAAAGGTTCCACGAACTCTGATGAAAAACTACTTTGACAGCCCTTTCAAAGGGGAGCTTCTTTCTGAGCAAGTGAAAAATCCAAACATCAAAGTAGGCCGTTATAGCTATTACTCTGGCTACTATCACGGCCAATCATTTGATGAATGCGCGCGATACTTGCATCCAGATCGTGATGACGTTGATAAATTGATCATTGGCAGCTTTTGTTCTATAGGAAGCGGGGCTTCCTTCATCATGGCTGGCAATCAGGGGCATCGGCATGACTGGGCATCATCCTTCCCCTTCTTCTATATGCAAGAGGAACCTGCTTTCTCAAGCGCACTCGATGCCTTCCAAAGAGCAGGTGATACCGCCATTGGCAATGATGTCTGGATAGGCTCGGAGGCAATGATTATGCCCGGAATCAAAATTGGAGACGGTGCCGTGATAGGTAGTCGCTCGTTGGTGACAAAAGATGTAGTGCCTTATGCCATCATCGGAGGAAGTCCCGCAAAGCAAATTAAGAAGCGCTTCTCCGATGAGGAAATCTCATTGCTCATGGAGATGGAGTGGTGGAACTGGCCACTGGATAAAATTAAGACAGCAATGCCTCTGCTGTGCTCGTCAAATATTTTTGGTCTGCATAAGTATTGGCGCGAGTTTGTCGTCTAACAATTCATTCAAGCCGACGCCGCTTCGCGGCACG
Source organism: Providencia rettgeri (assembly GCF_023205015.1). Lineage (NCBI taxonomy): Bacteria > Pseudomonadati > Pseudomonadota > Gammaproteobacteria > Enterobacterales > Morganellaceae > Providencia > Providencia rettgeri. Next base: position 61,684 of record NZ_CP096259.1, read on the forward strand.
GCTTAATTCTGGCGTTAGCCACCAAGAAGGTGCCATGAAAACATTTGCCGCATATGTAATTATCGCGTGTCTTTCGAGTACGGCATTAGCTGGTTCAATTACAGAAAATACGTCTTGGAACAAAGAGTTCTCTGCCGAAGCCGTCAATGGTGTCTTCGTGCTTTGTAAAAGTAGCAGTAAATCCTGCGCTACCAATGACTTAGCTCGTGCATCAAAGGAATATCTTCCAGCATCAACATTTAAGATCCCCAACGCAATTATCGGCCTAGAAACTGGTGTCATAAAGAATGAGCATCAGGTTTTCAAATGGGACGGAAAGCCAAGAGCCATGAAGCAATGGGAAAGAGACTTGACCTTAAGAGGGGCAATACAAGTTTCAGCTGTTCCCGTATTTCAACAAATCGCCAGAGAAGTTGGCGAAGTAAGAATGCAGAAATACCTTAAAAAATTTTCCTATGGCAACCAGAATATCAGTGGTGGCATTGACAAATTCTGGTTGGAAGGCCAGCTTAGAATTTCCGCAGTTAATCAAGTGGAGTTTCTAGAGTCTCTATATTTAAATAAATTGTCAGCATCTAAAGAAAACCAGCTAATAGTAAAAGAGGCTTTGGTAACGGAGGCGGCACCTGAATATCTAGTGCATTCAAAAACTGGTTTTTCTGGTGTGGGAACTGAGTCAAATCCTGGTGTCGCATGGTGGGTTGGGTGGGTTGAGAAGGAGACAGAGGTTTACTTTTTCGCCTTTAACATGGATATAGACAACGAAAGTAAGTTGCCGCTAAGAAAATCCATTCCCACCAAAATCATGGAAAGTGAGGGCATCATTGGTGGCTAAAACAAAGTTAAACATCATGAGGGAAGCGGTGATCGCCGAAGTATCGACTCAACTATCAGAGGTAGTTGGCGTCATCGAGCGCCATCTCGAACCGACGTTGCTGGCCGTACATTTGTACGGCTCCGCAGTGGATGGCGGCCTGAAGCCACACAGTGATATTGATTTGCTGGTTACGGTGACCGTAAGGCTTGATGAAACAACGCGGCGAGCTTTGATCAACGACCTTTTGGAAACTTCGGCTTCCCCTGGAGAGAGCGAGATTCTCCGCGCTGTAGAAGTCACCATTGTTGTGCACGACGACATCATTCCGTGGCGTTATCCAGCTAAGCGCGAACTGCAATTTGGAGAATGGCAGCGCAATGACATTCTTGCAGGTATCTTCGAGCCAGCCACGATCGACATTGATCTGGCTATCTTGCTGACAAAAGCAAGAGAACATAGCGTTGCCTTGGTAGGTCCAGCGGCGGAGGAACTCTTTGATCCGGTTCCTGAACAGGATCTATTTGAGGCGCTAAATGAAACCTTAACGCTATGGAACTCGCCGCCCGACTGGGCTGGCGATGAGCGAAATGTAGTGCTTACGTTGTCCCGCATTTGGTACAGCGCAGTAACCGGCAAAATCGCGCCGAAGGATGTCGCTGCCGACTGGGCAATGGAGCGCCTGCCGGCCCAGTATCAGCCCGTCATACTTGAAGCTAGACAGGCTTATCTTGGACAAGAAGAAGATCGCTTGGCCTCCCGCGCAGATCAGTTGGAAGAATTTGTTCACTACGTGAAAGGCGAGATCACCAAGGTAGTCGGCAAATAATGTCTAACAATTCGTTCAAGCCGACGCCGCTTCGCGGCGCGGCTTAACTCAAGCGTTAGATGCACTAAGCACATAATTGCTCACAGCCAAACTATCAGGTCAAGTCTGCTTTTATTATTTTTAAGCGTGCATAATAAGCCCTACACAAATTGGGAGATATATCATGAAAGGCTGGCTTTTTCTTGTTATCGCAATAGTTGGCGAAGTAATCGCAACATCCGCATTAAAATCTAGCGAGGGCTTTACTAAGCTTGCCCCTTCCGCCGTTGTCATAATCGGTTATGGCATCGCATTTTATTTTCTTTCTCTGGTTCTGAAATCCATCCCTGTCGGTGTTGCTTATGCAGTCTGGTCGGGACTCGGCGTCGTCATAATTACAGCCATTGCCTGGTTGCTTCATGGGCAAAAGCTTGATGCGTGGGGCTTTGTAGGTATGGGGCTCATAATTGCTGCCTTTTTGCTCGCCCGATCCCCATCGTGGAAGTCGCTGCGGAGGCCGACGCCATGGTGACGGTGTTCGGCATTCTGAATCTCACCGAGGACTCCTTCTTCGATGAGAGCCGGCGGCTAGACCCCGCCGGCGCTGTCACCGCGGCGATCGAAATGCTGCGAGTCGGATCAGACGTCGTGGATGTCGGACCGGCCGCCAGCCATCCGGACGCGAGGCCTGTATCGCCGGCCGATGAGATCAGACGTATTGCGCCGCTCTTAGACGCCCTGTCCGATCAGATGCACCGTGTTTCAATCGACAGCTTCCAACCGGAAACCCAGCGCTATGCGCTCAAGCGCGGCGTGGGCTACCTGAACGATATCCAAGGATTTCCTGACCCTGCGCTCTATCCCGATATTGCTGAGGCGGACTGCAGGCTGGTGGTTATGCACTCAGCGCAGCGGGATGGCATCGCCACCCGCACCGGTCACCTTCGACCCGAAGACGCGCTCGACGAGATTGTGCGGTTCTTCGAGGCGCGGGTTTCCGCCTTGCGACGGAGCGGGGTCGCTGCCGACCGGCTCATCCTCGATCCGGGGATGGGATTTTTCTTGAGCCCCGCACCGGAAACATCGCTGCACGTGCTGTCGAACCTTCAAAAGCTGAAGTCGGCGTTGGGGCTTCCGCTATTGGTCTCGGTGTCGCGGAAATCCTTCTTGGGCGCCACCGTTGGCCTTCCTGTAAAGGATCTGGGTCCAGCGAGCCTTGCGGCGGAACTTCACGCGATCGGCAATGGCGCTGACTACGTCCGCACCCACGCGCCTGGAGATCTGCGAAGCGCAATCACCTTCTCGGAAACCCTCGCGAAATTTCGCAGTCGCGACGCCAGAGACCGAGGGTTAGATCATGCCTAGCATTCACCTTCCGGCCGCCCGCTAGCGGACCCTGGTCAGGTTCCGCGAAGGTGGGCGCAGACATGCTGGGCTCGTCAGGATCAAACTGCACTATGAGGCGGCGGTTCATACCGCGCCAGGGGAGCGAATGGACAGCGAGGAGCCTCCGAACGTTCGGGTCGCCTGCTCGGGTGATATCGACGAGGTTGTGCGGCTGATGCACGACGCTGCGGCGTGGATGTCCGCCAAGGGAACGCCCGCCTGGGACGTCGCGCGGATCGACCGGACATTCGCGGAGACCTTCGTCCTGAGATCCGAGCTCCTAGTCGCGAGTTGCAGCGACGGCATCGTCGGCTGTTGCACCTTGTCGGCCGAGGATCCCGAGTTCTGGCCCGACGCCCTCAAGGGGGAGGCCGCATATCTGCACAAGCTCGCGGTGCGACGGACACATGCGGGCCGGGGTGTCAGCTCCGCGCTGATCGAGGCTTGCCGCCATGCCGCGCGAACGCAGGGGTGCGCCAAGCTGCGGCTCGACTGCCACCCGAACCTGCGTGGCCTATACGAGCGGCTCGGATTCACCCACGTCGACACTTTCAATCCCGGCTGGGATCCAACCTTCATCGCAGAACGCCTAGAACTCGAAATCTAACGTCCGTTCGGGCATCGAGGTCCATGTCGGGGTGGGACGGGCCCGTGGCTTCAAGATCACTTGCAGTCCGACCGCGATGTCTTGGTTGCGCGAGAGGTTGTCGATATCTGTTGATTTGCACCCAAATTTGACCCGGGATTTGCATTGAATTTTGACCCACCCCTTGTTGTCAGAATTATGTCTCGATTTTCAGTTTGCGGGTCTGTTTTTCCTCCTGCTTATTCTGAGTTGAACTGTGTTTGAAGCGGTAACTTTCATTGCCGGTTTCCAGGATGTGGCAGTGGTGGGTTAGTCGGTCCAACAACGCTGTTGTCATCTTTTCATCGCCAAACACTCGGCTCCATTCCGAGAAGCTCAAGTTGGTGGTCAGTATCACGCTGGTTTTTTCGTACAGCTTTGAGAGCAGGTGAAACAGCAGTGCCCCACCGGTTTGGCTAAAAGGCAAATATCCCAGCTCATCCAGAATCACCAAATCGGCATACAACAGACGGTTTGCGATTTGTCCCTGACGCCCAGATGATTTCTCTTGCTCCAGTGCATTGACCAAATCCACGGTGGAGAAGAAACGCACCCGTCGGTTCAAGTGCATCACTGCTTGTGTACCAATGGCTGTGGCCAGGTGAGTCTTGCCTGTGCCTGGCCCACCAATCAGCACCACGTTCTGGGCTTGTTCCATGAAGTCGCACCGGTGCAATTGTTTGACCGTGGCCTCATTAACCAGGCTTTGACTGAAGTCAAAGCCCACCAAGTCCCGATACACGGGGAACTTGGCCACCCGCAATTGATAGTTCACCGAACGTACTTCACGCTCTGCCACTTCAGCTTTAATCAAGCTGTCCAGCATGGGCAAGGCTTGATTAAATGCTGGTGAATTCTGATTGCCCAACTCCTCAATGGCGTGTGCCATGCCAAAGAGTTTCAAGGATTTGAGGATTCTCACATGGCCTTCATGCTGCATCATGGGCTCTCCTTAAACTGTCATAGCGGTTCACGTTGGCCTGTGGTTCCAATGTCAGCCTTAACCCCTTGGGAATTGGAATCGGTTTGGGTGGAGGTTCTTCGGTCAAACGTCCCAACAGATTAAGCACATGCTCCTTCGATGGCTTGCCACACTCCAATGCCAATTCCACAGCACTGAGTACCGCACCTTCATCGTGGTGCAATACAAGGGCCAGAATTTCCACCATGTCACGGTCACCGCCGGGGCGTTGCAGCAAGATGGATTGAAGCTTCTTGAACGCGGGTGGCAATTCAGCAAATGGCGCACCATTGCGCAACGCCCCAGGTTTCTTCTGAAGCACAGACAAGTAATGGTGCCAGTCGTATTGTGTGTGGCCACGCCGAGCGTGGCCACTGCCAAACAATCTTGGATGCTCGGCAATGTGTTGGCCTTCGGCAGCCATCACCAGCTTGTCTGCATAAATCCGAAGGCTGATGGCCCTGTTGGCGTAACTGGCAGGAACGCTGTAGCGATTGCCCTCGTGGTGAACAAGGCAGGTTGAAGTGACTCGCTTGGTTTGCTCCACGAATGCATCAAAGGCATTGGGTAGCGCCATCAACTCGCCTTGTTCATCGGCAAAGGCCTCTTGCACGGTTTGGTCCAATTCGGGGTGGCGCAGCTCAGACCACAGCGCTTTGCAGCGATGCTCAAGCCACACATTCAAATCAGCAAGGCTTTGAAAGTCTGGTGCCCCTTGCCACAGGCGTTGGCGGGAATCCTGCACGTTCTTCTCAATCTGGCCTTTCTCCCAACCCGATGCTGGATTACAGAACTGCGCATCAAACAGGTAGTGGCTGACCATGGCAGTGAACCGCTGATTGACCCTGCGCTCTTTGCCACGCCCCACCGAATCCACAGCGGTCTTCATGTTGTCGTAGATGCCGCGCTTGGGAATGCCACCGAAGATTTGAAAGGCATGCCAGTGGGCATCAAACAGCATTTCATGTTTTTGCTGGTAGTAAGCCCGAAGCACAAAGGCCCGGCTGTGGGCCAACTTAAACTGGGCAATCTGAAGTTTGACCTGTTTGCCCGCTATGCGGGCAAAGTCCTCACTCCAATCGAATTGGAAGGCTTCGCCACAAGCAAAGCGCAAGGGGATGAAACAACCCTTGCCCGAGGTTTGCGCCTTGAACTGTTCGGAATCTTTCCACTGTCGGGCAAAGGCACACACTCGGTCATAAGACCCGGTAAAGCCCAAAGCGACCAAATCCCGGTACATGCTGCGCAGGTTTCTGCGCAGCTTCTTTGTCTTTTTGTGCTCGGTGGAGAGCCACTGCCTTAACTTGGGCTCAAAAGGACTTAACTTGCCAACGCTGTCTCGCGCTGGGTACTGCGGTTCAACCACCTTGCTTTGCAAATACTTGCGAACGGTGTTCCTGGACAGGCCGCTTCGTCGGGCTATTTCCCGAATCGACGCACCATCGCGAAAATGCCAGCGTCGAATTGCGCTCAATATCGCCACGTTTATCACTCCTTGATTTCTCCCGCCATATCCAGACGGGAAACAGTGTCATACGTGGGTCAAATTTCGACGCAAATCTTTACCCTAAGTTGGGGTGCGGACAAAATCTTGGACTACTTTAGGAGTAGTTCATGTATTCGTATGAAGATCGCCTTCGAGCCGTGAGGTTGTACCTGAAGCTTGGGCGCCGGATGAGCGCCACACTACGGCAGCTGGGATACCCCACCAAGAACTCGCTGAAGGCCTGGTTGGCAGAATTCGAACGGAATCAGGATCTTCGCCGAGGCTATCAACGGATAAAACGGCAGTACACCGATGAGCAAAAGCAACGGGCAGTAGATCACTATATCGAACAAGGCTACTGCCTGAGTCACACAATCCGAAGCCTGGGCTACCCAAGCCGCGAGGCCTTGCGTGCCTGGATCCGTGATTTACGCCCTGAATTCGCTAGGACGGTCGTCGGCAGCAGCGCTCCCACAGTCGCCCGCTCTCGCCTCGAGAAGCAGCAAGCCGTCATTGCACTGAACCTGCGCGTAGGTTCGGCAAAGGATGTGGCCGACACTGTCGGTGTATCGCGACCAACGTTGTATAACTGGCAGCATCGATTACTTGGCAAAGTGCCCCTAAAACCCATGACAAAGAAGAAAGGTGACACCTCGCTCGAGCAGCGGCATGAGGCACTACTCAGGGAACTGGCCGAACTGGAGAGCCAGAACCAGCGGCTTCGCATGGAGAATGCAATTCTGGAGAAGGCGAGTGAATTGATAAAAAAAGACATGGGCATCAACCCCCTCGAACTGACAAGCCGAGAAAAAACGAAGGTGGTTGATGCCCTCAGAGTCACGTTTCCATTAGCCAATCTGTTGTGCGGCCTGAAGCTGGCGCGCAGCACATACTTCTATCAACGCCTGCGGCAGACGCGGCCCGACAAGTACACGCAGGTGCGTGAGGTCATTCGGACTATCTTCGAGGACAACTACCGCTGCTATGGCTATCGACGCATTGATAGTGCCTTGCGCCTTGGTGGCATGCGTGTGTCCGAGAAGGTCGTGCGTCGCTTGATGGCGCAAGAGCGTCTGGTCGTGAGAACACCGCGCCGCCGGCGCTTCTCGGCGTATGCTGGCGACCCGACACCAGCGGTCCCGAATCTGCTGAATCGCGACTTTCACGCGTCGGCGCCGAATACGAAATGGTTGACCGATCTGACGGAAATACACATTCCGGCAGGGAAGGTCTACGTCTCGCCGATCGTCGATTGCTTCGATGGGCTGGTGGTGGCCTGGAATATCGGCACCAGCCCGGATGCGAACCTGGTCAATACCATGCTGGATCACGCGGTACGGACACTGCGACCCGGTGAGCATCCGGTTATCCATTCGGACAGGGGCTCGCATTATCGCTGGCCTGCGTGGATCCGCCGCACTGAAAATGCCCAATTAACGCGGTCGATGTCCAAAAAGGGCTGCTCGCCAGACAATGCTGCATGCGAGGGCTTTTTCGGACGATTGAAGACCGAACTAATCTACCCGAGGAATTGGCAGCACGTGACGCTGAAAGACCTCATGACGCGAATCGATGCCTATATCCACTGGTACAACGAGCGCCGCATCAAAGTGTCGCTTGGCGGGCGTAGTCCCATCGAGTATCGTCATGCGGTCGGATTGATGTCCGTATAAACCGTCCAAGAAATCGTCCGCACCCCCAGTGGGTCAATTTTAGATGCAACTCAACAGGCCATGCTGAGTGTGCGATGGTTGATCGCTTCCTCGCCGCTCTCCACGGCGACGATGGCCGCCGCCATCAGCAAGTGCGCCAGTTCCCCTATGGTGCCCTCGCTGCGTGTGAGCAGGTAGCGAGCCATGTCCAGCGTGGCAATTGGGGAAGGCCGGCGCAGCGGGAGCGAAGCGGCGAAGCTGGCCAGCAGTGAGCAGCAATCGTCGTTGGCCTCCCATACCGGCAGCATCATCGGCTCGAAGCGATTTTCCAACTGGTCATCGGAGCGGATGGCTAGGTAGGCGTCGCGCGTGCCTACCCCAACCAACGGGATGCGCAGTTCGTTGCCGAGGAAGCGCAGCAGGTTGAGGAATTCCCGGCGGTTGACGCTGTTGCCGGCCAGCACGTTGTGCAGCTCGTCGATCACCAGCATGCGCACGCCGACCTTGCGCAGCAGTGCCAGAGCCAGTTGCTCCATTTCCGGCAACCGTGGGCGTGGGCGCAGCGGCGCGCCCATCGCGGCGAGCAGCGCGACGTAGAAGCGGATCACGGACGGCTCGGACGGCATCTGCACGACCAACACCGGGATGTGCTCCTGGTCGGCGTCGGAGCTGGCCGGGTGGGTGCGGCGGAACTTCTCGACGATCATCGACTTGCCATTGTTGGTCGGGCCAACCAGCAGCAGGTTGGGCATGCGTTGCTTGTTTGGCCACGCATAAAGGGCTTCCAGCCGGTTCAGCGCCTCGACTGCGCGCGGATAGCCGATCCAGCGGTCGGCGCGAAGGCGCTGGATGCGCTCGTCCGCCGGAAGACGGGCCAAGCCCTGGGCCGCCGGCAGCAGGTGGGACAGGTCGATGATGGGATATTCGTCCACGGCTACCACTCCTCAATCTGGTCGAACGGTTTGGCGGGTGGCAAGTTGTCTGCCTGCGGGTCGGCAATATCCGTATCCGGCGGAACGGGCTTGTCCGGCCGAGCTGATGTCTTGAGGTGCTGGCGGCGATCCGCGTCACGCCGCGCCTTGCGTGTGGCCTTCTGCGCGCTGGTCACAATCTCACGCATCTGGCCGATCATGCGGAACAGCGCCGACTCATCCACCTGTTCGCGCCCTTGCTGCCGCAGTTTCGCCAGCGCCTGCCGTTGTTCCCAGAGGGTGACAGCCGGATGCGACAAGGTACGGTAGGGAATTTCCAGGTAATGCTGTCCCTCCGGTTCCAGGACCCAGATACGGCTGATGTCGCGCGGATCGCGCCGGATCAGAAAGGACGGCCAGCGTTCACGCCGCGCAATCCACGGCTTGAGCGCATCGGCGGGCACTGTTGCAAAGTTAGCGATGAGGCAGCCTTTTGTCTTATTCAAAGGCCTTACATTTCAAAAACTCTGCTTACCAGGCGCATTTCGCCCAGGGGATCACCATAATAAAATGCTGAGGCCTGGCCTTTGCGTAGTGCACGCATCACCTCAATACCTTTGATGGTGGCGTAAGCCGTCTTCATGGATTTAAATCCCAGCGTGGCGCCGATTATCCGTTTCAGTTTGCCATGATCGCATTCAATCACGTTGTTCCGGTACTTAATCTGTCGGTGTTCAACGTCAGACGGGCACCGGCCTTCGCGTTTGAGCAGAGCAAGCGCGCGACCATAGGCGGGCGCTTTATCCGTGTTGATGAATCGCGGGATCTGCCACTTCTTCACGTTGTTGAGGATTTTACCCAGAAACCGGTATGCAGCTTTGCTGTTACGACGGGAGGAGAGATAAAAATCGACAGTGCGGCCCCGGCTGTCGACGGCCCGGTACAGATACGCCCAGCGGCCATTGACCTTCACGTAGGTTTCATCCATGTGCCACGGGCAAAGATCGGAAGGGTTACGCCAGTACCAGCGCAGCCGTTTTTCCATTTCAGGCGCATAACGCTGAACCCAGCGGTAAATCGTGGAGTGATCGACATTCACTCCGCGTTCAGCCAGCATCTCCTGCAGCTCACGGTAACTGATGCCGTATTTGCAGTACCAGCGTACGGCCCACAGAATGATGTCACGCTGAAAATGCCGGCCTTTGAATGGGTTCATGTGCAGCTCCATCAGCAAAAGGGGATGATAAGTTTATCACCACCGACTATTTGCAACAGTGCCTTCAAACCAGTGACAGCATTACTCATTCAATCTTGGAACTCATCAACAATATGTTGATTGATCTTCTGGCAACAATGGCCCGCCTAGACAATGAGAAACGTATAGAACGTATTAAGCAGGGCCTGGCACGTTCGGGTTACAAACCAACAGGCAAGAAGGCAAATGAGGCTAAACATAAACGAATAAAAGAATTGCTAGTAGTTGGCAATATGACTAAGGAAGAAATTGCCAAAGCAGTGAATTGTGGAGTTGCAACTGTCTATCGAGTTGCTAAAGTTATCTAAAAGAGGCTTATCTCAACGCGCCCCCAATGGGGCACCGCTGCATTCAGGTTACTTCACATAAGAAATTTTATGTTAAATGATTGTTAGAAATGCCCCTTGATCGAGGCATTTTCTATAAAGAATACTAAAAACTAATTAAAGCCAACCAAGTTTCAAAACAAGGCAGTTCTCAGCAATCATATTTTTAAATTATATAACTCCCAACTGAGCTTTTGCTCCAACGATAAGGCTTTCATTTTGAGTTTCTAAGGCAAATAAACCATACATCAAAGGAGAGGCCGCTGCTCTTTCTAAAGTCTGTTCATATAGTTTATTCCAAACTTTACCCCCTAGTTTTTCATACTCGATGATTAGAGTTTTGAGGCTTTCTTCTCCAAACAAAGTTACATGCCCAGCAAAATCAATCGCTGGGTCATCTATATGGGCTGTTGACCAATCAATAACGCCTGAAACAGCTCCATCCTTTGAAGCTAGTACATGCCCAGCATATAAATCGCCATGTATAAATTGGGTGAAATCTGCCCATAGAACATCATTATCCAACCATTTTCTGTAGCGGGTTTCCAATTGCTCACTTATACCAATTTCAGATTTTACTAACTGCAAATTGTTTGCTATTTCAGGTCTTAAATCTGAAGGTTTCATAATTTTCAAATCATTTTCCCGAACTTCTTTTTCAGGAATACTATGGATTTCAAATAAGGTTTTTGCCAAAGATGTTATGTATTTCGGGCTATCTTTGTCCATATTCCAAATTATTTCATAGGTTTCAGCATCCAAATTTAAAACAGGATTATCTTTAAGTATGGGATAAGCCACTAATTCTGTAGATGAAATTCTCCAATCAGGAACCTCTACAGAAAGATGTTTTTTTACCAATTCTAAAATGCGTTTTTCTTTCTTGATTTGTTCCCTCATGCCATCACGACGAGGAATACGCAGCAACCATTGTTGCCCCTTTGTATCAAGAGCAAAAACGACCTTAAAATCAATGCCCATTTCATTGAAATTCATTTTGTCCGTAAGCAACAAGCCGTGTGCTTCAGCAAGTGATTGAATATCTTGAATTGTCATTTTTAATTTCCTTTAAAGAGTTCAATAATTAATGTTCGGATTAGATTGGCTATCATTAACAATCTCTCTCAAAAGTCTTGATGATTTTGTGGTCTTTGATCTCGTAGATAATGTCAGCAATATTATCGACCAATTGCTTGTCATGAGATACGAAGATAATAGTTCCTGCATAGGACTTCATCATTGTTTCTAATGCGGCAATACTTTTTAGGTCAAGATAGTTTCCTGGTTCATCCATAAGCAAAATATTATATTTTCCTAAAAGCATTTTGGATAAAAGCAGTTTGATGATTTCACCTCCCGATAAGTCGGATAAGTTTTTTTGAATATCATTCGCTCCGATCCCCATTGAAGCCAATACTGCACGAATTTCCGCAACTGTGTACTCGCACTCTTCCTGCATAAAGGAGAGCACAGATTTATGCGTGTTAAATTTATATCCTGTTTGTGTAAAGTAGCCAATTTCAGCTTTTGGAGATATGGTTAATCCATCAGCACGTTCTGATATCATTTTTAACAAGGACGTTTTCCCTGTTCCATTCGATCCAGTTATAGCGACTTTAGCGCCAAGCGGTATTATAAAGTTAGCGTCATCAAAGATAGTACGGCTACCAAATTTTAAGCTCAGACCATCTGCCGTAATCGGGAACTTATTGTGCAGTTCTAGGGCTGAACTTTGACGAAAACGAATAGAACGCAAATGCTCTGGTGCTTGAATATCTTCTAATGCAGCCAAACGCTTTTCCATACTCTTAGCTGCCTGATACAGTTTTCTTTGCTTGGTGCCAGTCATTTTTGCATGCCCAAGTCGTCCAGCACTTTCGGTAGAGTTTTTGGATTTTTCTCCTTTTTTCTTATTGTCTAATCGATTAGCTTGCTGGCGTTTTTCTTGCACAGCAGATTCTAATCGCTCCCGTTCCTTCATCATCAGCTCATATTCTACGGCTTGGTGTTGTCGCTCTTCTTCTTTTTGACGCAAGTAATCCGAGTAACCACCCCAATATTCCGTAATTTTACCGTCTTTTAACTCCCATATCTTGTCTACAACCATATCAAGAAAATATCGGTCATGACTGATAACAAGTAATGCTCCATCAAATGCTTTAAGTTGACCAATAAGTAGATCTATTCCATTGAGATCAAGGTGGCTGGTTGGTTCATCCGCTAGAATGCCATGTACTTGTTGGGAAAATGCGGCAGCAATTTTTGCACGAGTTTCCTCTCCGCCACTCATTGTGTCGTTTTGTACATTGGAAACACCAAGGCGAGATAACATTGCCCGGTCTTCGACCGTTTCTATTTCGATTCCGCCCAGTTGGCTGATATGTGCAAAATCACCAAAACGCTGTAATGTCGCTTCGGCTAAAACAATTTCGCCATTAAGTACTTTGAGTAAACTACTCTTTCCTGCTCCGTTATCACCCACAAGACCAATACGGTCATAAGAGTGAATTTCCAATTCATCAATATCCAAAACATCACGCCCAGCATAATCCAAGCGTATGTTTCTCGCTTTAATAATTAAACTCATTTTTATTTACTCCTGTTTAGCTCTTGAAATTTTTTATGCAGCAAACAGGATTTAGGTGAAAACAAAAGCTAGCATCACAGTGTCCTCCCAAAAAAAAAGCTATTCATCCACAGGGTGGACAAATAGCTAGTCAATTAAGTTATAACTGGAAACTATGCACTAAAAGCATACTTATAAATTAAGCATACTTTTACTTTATATATCCGCATATATTCTTAAAGACACAACAAAAGCCCACCATTATAAAATAGTGTCACTATGCAAATAGTTGTGTCTTAACGAATGCGGATAGAATGCATAAACTTACCTAAAAAATAAAATTCAGTTTTATGATAACTTTACTGTTAAAAGAAGTCTAGACAACCTGAGGGATCCCCACAAAATTTCCATTCATACAATCAGCTATCAGCCTGTTTGATTACTGCCCAGTCCCACTGAACCACCCACTGTAGTATTTGTTTAAGTCCCTGCTGATAATATTGCCTGCGTATTCGCTGTTTGGGTTCTTTGCAAAGTAATATCCCAAGGAAATTCAGGGCCAATACCCGCCTATTTTTAACGGTGTTAGCTTGATAACGCAGGTGCAAACCCGCTTTCTCCGCTGCGCTACCTAGCAGGTAATGAAACCAATTAACCAATGCGGCCAGTAGTAGCAGTATCTCTAAGCGAGATTTCTTCTTGGTACCATGCAAATCGCTACCCAGGCCATAGCGGTGACTTTTCTGATCACGGAAGCTTTCTTCAATTTGCATTCGGCTACTGTAGCACTTAGCAATTTTATCCGCATACCCATGGCAGTCAGCTAAGGATGACACCAACAACCATGGTTCCTTATACGTCTTATTTTTATCGCGTTTCAATAGCTTATAACCTTTGCCAACCAGGACGGCCTGCGTTTCATAGTGTTGTGTTTGGGCAAGCATGATTTTTCCTACACTTTTTGGATCCTTCTTCGCTTGCCGATAAAGCTGATTAACACTGATAAACTTGTCCTGCTCTGCCAATTTAAGCTTCACATTGCCTCGAACTCTAGCTACATAATGCCATCCCAGCTTACGCACTTGTTTCAGCCATGGAACTTTAAACCCCGCGTCAGTGACAATTACGGGCTTACAGTCCTTGGGTAGCATGGCTTTAAGCTGCTTTAAAAACGCCCCGTGTAGGTGTGGGCAGGTATAATCTTCTGCGGCGGCAATCTTCTGTAGCAGAGTCAACGCTCTACCGTCAGCGGCAATGCTGGCACGCAGGATAAAGTGTCGCTTGGCAGTATCGGCATTGCTCCAGTCAACCAAAATCATCGGCTTAGTTTTATGGCCAACAATAGAAGCCGTCAGCGCAGCATAAATCAATGGCAGCTCTCGTTGCAGGTTAGGATTATTGAGTAGACGATCTGCCCGTTTGATACTGACCTTATCTGAAGAGCCAGGCATCGCCCGGCCAATCGCAGTAACGGTGCAACACGCATCCTTTGCCAGGGCGGTTACCGCATCTAGCAAAACCGAAAATCGGGCTTTATGCATTGATTTTGGCGTGACAAAGGTGAGGAAATCAGCGAGCATAGCTTTTACATTCATGGTGAGCATCCGCGGTGTGGGAGTTTTGGCGAATGATCAGATCAGGAACCGCCATGAATGTTCCCCAATCAACTAACATTTTATTTTAACTACAGAATTTCTGGGGATACCTCAGGTGGTTTGCAACTCTTTGGTTTAATTGGTTTGATTTATGGGCCAATTATTTTTGCGTTAACCATGGTGCTGTTACGGCTTTATACTATTGAGTTTAAAGATTTTCTGGAACGCCAAGACAATAGCTAACAATAAGATTGTTGTACTTTAGCGCTTCGCCCTGCCCATATCGGTATACAGTGCATTTACGGGAGAAAAAACGGCTCAAACAGGAAAAAATGAAATGACTGAGTCAGCCGAGAAGAATTTCCCCGCTTATTCGCACCTTCCCTAGATTGCTTTTGAGCCATGCATGCATTTGTTTTTAACCTTCTAAACTGTAGTTGAAACCTATCTTTTCCTCAAAATATCCTCTATGTTGTCCAAGGAAAAGATAATCCAAAACTTTGGAAAAACATAGTAAGTGTTTCAGAATTGCACTTGATAAACGAAACTTCATTACTTAATAATAACTATACAGCATCTATCCGTTATAGAAGTCAGGATACACCAGTAAAAGTAACCCAGAATGAAAATGGATATATATTTGAATTTTCTGCACCACAATGGGCTCCAGCCGTTGGACAGAGTTTAGTACTTTTCCAAGAAAATGAGTGCCTTGGAGGCGGAGTTATTTCTGAAATCCACTAGTAATATATACTAACTCATTCCCTATAACCTTCGAATCAAGGATTTTTATCCAACCTTTTGTAAAAGATTCAAACCATAGCTGGTAATTCTCTTCCATTCCCTTCTCCTTTCCAGATAAAGACTTTATTGGAAAAGATATTACAAAGTTTTGAGTATGAAAAAGCTGTAGGAAATCCAAGATATTTACATCTTGCTGTTTTAGCACAGGAAGCATCTTTAAAAGGAATACTACATCATAAGTACCTTTGTAGACATCACTCTCTTTATTCAAAAACCTATACTTTATCGTCGTCTTTAACTTCCCAATAATGCTACTCAAAAAAGCTATCTCAGCTCTATCAATATCGTATGCATGATATATTATTTTTTCATTTTCATTCCATTGGTATAAAGCTAATGGATTGAAGCCACAACCAAAATCTAAAATAGATGAGACATGTTTGATATTTCCAAATACATAAGTGTAAAAGTCATTTAATGTTGCGACTCTTTCATTCGTCGAAGAATGAATCTTTAGTAAATCTTCTATTGATAACTGCCCCTGATTGTACTTTTTTAATAATTTATCCCAATTAGGATAGGCAGAATAGTAAGACCCCCATATTTGATGCAATTTCTTTTTAGAATAATTCTCAACTTCCTTTAATTTATATTTCTTCTCAGAAATGGAAACAACCTTTTCAACAATATCTGAATCAAGGTTTTCGTACTTTTTTGATTCAAGTATCTTCTTAACAACATCATTCTTATCCATTTGAAAGAACCTACAAGTTAAGTATTTGATAGGAACTGTCATTTCGGGTTTTTTGCGGTTTCGGGTCAAAATTCGGTTTTTCCCCCGAACTACGACTGTTTTCGCACCCCGAACAACTAATCCAATCAGAATTTTCCGGCAACGCCGACTCTAAGAAGTGTAATTCCAGTCCATTTCTGCCGTCAACCCCTGATTCGCGTTAATGCGACAAAGCTCAAACACATAACTCCCCCACGAAGCCATATAAACTCCGATTTCGAGGTGTTATCGGCGTTGTTGACCAAATCCGTCGCTGGATGGCCGTTCCCCAACCCGTTGATACCACTCAATTCACTGGCTGGCGAACAGGCATACCAAGCCCTATCAGCTTGTTCATCACCTTCACGCCAGCCAGGATTTCGCCCACCTGGGCGTTGTAGTTCCGCAGGCTCAGCGTTGGCCCGATGAGTTGCTTGAACCGGTACATGGCGGTCTCGGCTATCGAGCGCTGGTGATAGCCGGAGTCTTTCTTCCATTGCTTCAGTTCACCGGCCTTGAGCGCCGTCACCGCCTCGTTGCGGGGATGGCCTTCCTCCCACGGTGCCGCATTTTTTCTCGGCGGTATGGTGGCTTTCGCCCCCTTTTTCTTCAGTAGCGCATGACAGGCCTTGGTGTCATACGCACCATCGGCGCTGACCTGTTTTATCTTGCGTCGTAAGGGGTTGAGCAACGTCGGTAACACCTCGTTATCCGCCACCGTCTCCAGGCTGACTTCGGCAGCGATGACCGCATGGGTTGTGGCATCCACCGCCAAGTGGAGCTTGCGCCACACTCGTCGCTTCTCCTTGCCGTGTTTGCGAATTTTCCATTCGCCTTCGCCATAGACCTTGAGGCCGGTGGCATCAATGACCAAGTGAGCCACCGGGCCTTGGCTGGGGAGGCGGTACTTGATGTCGACGGTCTTGGCGCGCTTGCTGATACAGCTATAGTCCGGCGACTGCAAAGGCACCGCCATCAGTTGGAACAACGAGTTAATGAAGCCTTCTAGCGCCCGCAGCGGCAACTTGAACAAGCCTTTTAGCATCAGGGCCGTCTCAATGGCGGTGTCACTGTAGTGGAAACCTCTCCCTCGGCGGCCATGGTGGACCAGGCAATGCCACTGCTTAATGGCTTGTTCGTCCATCCAGGGGTATAGGAAGTATAAACCACCTTTTTGCTCCTCATCCGAAGTATCTTACCTGAAATTCCCTCACTCGTTTACCGCTCAAGCCCCAATTTTAACTGCCGGTCCAGCCTAAACCGCTCTAATAAGGTTCGATTTGGCGGTAAAATCTCTAGCCTGATAGCTCGAGAGATACAAACTGCCCCACCGCCCCGTTTAAAAGTTGGCAGTGTTGAGCAGTGTTGGATTTGGGGTCGTCAGTCAAAGAGACGACTCTGTGATGGATCGAACAGGCTGGGAGTCAGTGGCGGCGCTCGTTCTGGTGGCAGCTCACGCTGCTTGGCGGCATTCGCCTTGGCTGTTTTCTGTTTCAGATGCTTGAGAATCTGCTCAATGACCTTCGGATCTTCGATGCTGGCAATCACTTTGACGTGACCGCCGCAGTGTTCGCAGACTTCAATATCAATATTGAAGACTCGCTTGAGGCGTTGCATCCAGGTCATGGCGCGGTGGCGCTCTGCAGGACTCTTGTCACGCCAGTTAGTATCGAGACCTTCCGATTTGTCGGGCTTCTTGCCCCGCTTGGCGGGTGTTACTTGAACTCGGTGTTTGCTGTTCGGTGCAAAGACGCCGTGGAAGCGTGTGAGGTTGACTCGCGGCTTAGGTACCAACGCAGCGAGTTTGGCGATGAAGTCCAGCGGCTCGAAGATCACATGGGTGGTGCCATTGCGGTACGGAGTTTTGAGCTCGTAACGCACCTGCCCATTGGCGGTTAATGCCAGACGTTTTTCTGAAACCGCTGGCCGACTAATGTAGCGACACAAGCGCTCAAGCTTATCCCGCTGATGCGCTTCGGCCATCACACCGGCGTGTAGCGAGAAACCAGCATGGTTGGCTACTCGACTGCTTGAGTCGGCTTTATCCTCACGCCCTGGCAAGGTTTGCAGGGTGAAGACTTTGCGCCCTTGCTGGGGGCCGACGGCAATGCGATACGTAACCGAAGCACCATGTAATTGAGTCAGCGTATCGTCTTCGCCCTCTTCCAGTGTCAACCACGTATTCTCGGCATCACGCTCCAAAATCCCACGCTTTTCCATGCAGCGAGCGATGCGATGGCTGAGGGTGTGAGCGAGCGTATTCAGCTCATCGTAAGTGGGTGCCTTGACACGATGGAAGCGTTGCTTGCCATAGTCATCTTCGGCATAGACACCATCGAGAAACAGCATGTGGTAGTGGACATTGAGATTTAGCGCGGAGCCAAAGCGTTGGATAAGAGTCACTGAGCCAGTTTGTGCAGAGGCTTTGGTGTAACCGGCTTTTTTGATCAGATGAGTTGAGAGTGTACGATAGACGATACTCAAGACCTGGCCCATCAGCTGGGGATGGCGAGCCAGCAAAAAGCGTAGCTGGAAAGGAAAGCTGAGCACCCACTGGCGAATGGGCTCCTTGGGGAAGACTTCGTCTATCAGCAGCGCCGCACTCTCGGCCATCCGGCGGGCACCGCAGCTAGGGCAAAAGCCGCGTCGTTTACAGCTGAAGGCGACCAGACGCTCGTGATGACAATCCTCGCAGCGAACCCGCATGAAACCATACTCCAGACGGCCACATTGGAGGAGGTCGTTGAATTCTTGTTGGATGTAGCGAGGCAGGTGTTGACCTTGGGCTTCGAGTGAGGCTTTGAAGGCTGGGTAGTGCTGCTCAACCAGCTGGTAGAGCAGCGTCTGGTCGGGTTGGTGGCGTTCGTAACCGTTTGTTTGAGTGGGCGATTGACTCGCCGTGGCGTTCCTTGCCAGCGACATGGGTATCCTCCGCTGATACTGTGGTTATGTACAGTATCAGCGGCTTGCGTTCAGACGTCCAGTCTGGCCCTAGACATCGCTAAATGCTTAACCCGCAATAGCCCTCACGAGTTGTTATCAGCCACTACCGGTTGAGCGAGAAGGTTTTGGGTTCAGCATTCCGGCGGTAATACTCTGCTATAGCAGAATCTGCCTTGTTGCAGCGCGGAACTCAAGTGATATTTGCCTCTTGTGTTTGCATTCGAGCTAATCCGGCAGCACTATTACTCCCAAGGGTTCCAGCAGTTGCTCCTGTTGCCAGGCACAGATCTTGACTCCTTCGAGGTTGACCCGTCTGGGGTCGAGCCCATCCAGATCGGCAAAGGTTAGGTCACAGCCCCGCAGATTGACCTGTTGCCAACAGTCGCGGGAGAAGGTGCCGCGGCTGAGATCTGAGCCCATCAAGGAAGCGCCGCTGAGATTGGCATTGCTCCAGTTGTTTTCAAACAGCTCGCATTTTTCCAGGCATTGGCCACTCAAGTTGGTATAGGCCAGGTTGCAACCTGAGATATAAGCCGAGCAGAAGTACATCTTATGGCTGACTTGATTGTAGAAGCGGGCCCGGGAAAAGTTGGCGCCCTTGAGATCGCACTCCCTGAACTCTATGCCAAAGCAGTTGGCACCGCTGAAGTTGGCCAAAGACAGACGGCAGGCCTTGAAACTGGCATCGCGCAGATCGGCATAGCTGAAGTGACACCCTTCAACGGCGCCGCTTTCAATGAAACTGCAATCCTCGAAACTGGCATCCTGCAGCTGACAGTGGCTGAAGTCACACTGATAAAAGCGGCAGCGGCGAAAACGGCTGTCACTCAAATCCTGGCGTGAGAAATCCTCTTGCTGAAAAACTTTATCAATAATATCCATACGGCTTCCTTTAATCAGGGAGGGTGCTAACTCTTTCGGCGAGCTTTGCCTAGGCAGGCAAACATGGGGTTGGTTCGCGTCTTCCCAACAACCTTTGCAGGGTATAGGAAGTATAAACCACCTTTTTGCTCCTCATCCGAAGTATCTTACCTGAAATTCCCTCACTCGTTTACCGCTCAAGCCCCAATTTTAACTGCCGGTCCAGCCTAAACCGCTCTAATAAGGTTCGATTTGGCGGTAAAATCTCTAGCCTGATAGCTCGAGAGATACAAACTGCCCCACCGCCCCGTTTAAAAGTTGGCAGTGTTGAGCAGTGTTGGATTTGGGGTCGTCAGTCAAAGAGACGACTCTGTGATGGATCGAACAGGCTGGGAGTCAGTGGCGGCGCTCGTTCTGGTGGCAGCTCACGCTGCTTGGCGGCATTCGCCTTGGCTGTTTTCTGTTTCAGATGCTTGAGAATCTGCTCAATGACCTTCGGATCTTCGATGCTGGCAATCACTTTGACGTGACCGCCGCAGTGTTCGCAGACTTCAATATCAATATTGAAGACTCGCTTGAGGCGTTGCATCCAGGTCATGGCGCGGTGGCGCTCTGCAGGACTCTTGTCACGCCAGTTAGTATCGAGACCTTCCGATTTGTCGGGCTTCTTGCCCCGCTTGGCGGGTGTTACTTGAACTCGGTGTTTGCTGTTCGGTGCAAAGACGCCGTGGAAGCGTGTGAGGTTGACTCGCGGCTTAGGTACCAACGCAGCGAGTTTGGCGATGAAGTCCAGCGGCTCGAAGATCACATGGGTGGTGCCATTGCGGTACGGAGTTTTGAGCTCGTAACGCACCTGCCCATTGGCGGTTAATGCCAGACGTTTTTCTGAAACCGCTGGCCGACTAATGTAGCGACACAAGCGCTCAAGCTTATCCCGCTGATGCGCTTCGGCCATCACACCGGCGTGTAGCGAGAAACCAGCATGGTTGGCTACTCGACTGCTTGAGTCGGCTTTATCCTCACGCCCTGGCAAGGTTTGCAGGGTGAAGACTTTGCGCCCTTGCTGGGGGCCGACGGCAATGCGATACGTAACCGAAGCACCATGTAATTGAGTCAGCGTATCGTCTTCGCCCTCTTCCAGTGTCAACCACGTATTCTCGGCATCACGCTCCAAAATCCCACGCTTTTCCATGCAGCGAGCGATGCGATGGCTGAGGGTGTGAGCGAGCGTATTCAGCTCATCGTAAGTGGGTGCCTTGACACGATGGAAGCGTTGCTTGCCATAGTCATCTTCGGCATAGACACCATCGAGAAACAGCATGTGGTAGTGGACATTGAGATTTAGCGCGGAGCCAAAGCGTTGGATAAGAGTCACTGAGCCAGTTTGTGCAGAGGCTTTGGTGTAACCGGCTTTTTTGATCAGATGAGTTGAGAGTGTACGATAGACGATACTCAAGACCTGGCCCATCAGCTGGGGATGGCGAGCCAGCAAAAAGCGTAGCTGGAAAGGAAAGCTGAGCACCCACTGGCGAATGGGCTCCTTGGGGAAGACTTCGTCTATCAGCAGCGCCGCACTCTCGGCCATCCGGCGGGCACCGCAGCTAGGGCAAAAGCCGCGTCGTTTACAGCTGAAGGCGACCAGACGCTCGTGATGACAATCCTCGCAGCGAACCCGCATGAAACCATACTCCAGACGGCCACATTGGAGGAGGTCGTTGAATTCTTGTTGGATGTAGCGAGGCAGGTGTTGACCTTGGGCTTCGAGTGAGGCTTTGAAGGCTGGGTAGTGCTGCTCAACCAGCTGGTAGAGCAGCGTCTGGTCGGGTTGGTGGCGTTCGTAACCGTTTGTTTGAGTGGGCGATTGACTCGCCGTGGCGTTCCTTGCCAGCGACATGGGTATCCTCCGCTGATACTGTGGTTATGTACAGTATCAGCGGCTTGCGTTCAGACGTCCAGTCTGGCCCTAGACATCGCTAAATGCTTAACCCGCAATAGCCCTCACGAGTTGTTATCAGCCACTACCGGTTGAGCGAGAAGGTTTTGGGTTCAGGGTGCTATTGCTCCACCAATCACAATACTGAAGCCCCAACTGTTATCAGTTGGGGCTTTTTCTTGTCTGTTTGCGGCGGTTGCGTTTTATCGGTAGTCGTCGAGCTCTGCACCATCCCACATAAGAGCTTAACGGTGCGATCTTCAACGCCATCACACAAAACTTTCTTTTTCACGCACAGTCAACTTATTGGATGTTTTATTAACAACCCAAAAGGAGATATTTAGCGGGCGGCCGGAAGGTGAATGCTAGGCATGATCTAACCCTCGGTCTCTGGCGTCGCGACTGCGAAATTTCGCGAGGGTTTCCGAGAAGGTGATTGCGCTTCGCAGATCTCCAGGCGCGTGGGTGCGGACGTAGTCAGCGCCATTGCCGATCGCGTGAAGTTCCGCCGCAAGGCTCGCTGGACCCAGATCCTTTACAGGAAGGCCAACGGTGGCGCCCAAGAAGGATTTCCGCGACACCGAGACCAATAGCGGAAGCCCCAACGCCGACTTCAGCTTTTGAAGGTTCGACAGCACGTGCAGCGATGTTTCCGGTGCGGGGCTCAAGAAAAATCCCATCCCCGGGCAAAGGCAGAATCAGTGCGCAAGGCTTTAACTGAAGCTCTGAAATATTTACCTGCAGAACTGCGTAAAACGTTGACCTATGACCGTGGACGTGAGATGTCAGAACATAAAATACTCGAAGAAGATTTAGGCATAGATGTATATTTCTGTGACCCACATTCACCCTGGCAAAAAGGCACATGCGAAAATATGAATGGTTTAATTAGGCAATATTTACCTAAAGGGATTGATTTAAATCAGGCAGATCAGCATTATTTAAATCAAGTTGCCATGTCACTGAATACTCGTCCTAGAAAGGCGTTAGATTGGCTTACACCATTAGAGAAATTTGCTCAGCTTGTTGATTATCATATGGCTTTTGAAACTGTCGCACCTCATGTTTGAATTCGCCCCATATTTTTGCTACAGTGAACCAAATTAAGATCATCTATTTACTAGGCCTCGCATTTGCGGGGTTTTTAATGCTGAATAAAAGGAAAACTTGATGGAATTGCCCAATATTATGCACCCGGTCGCGAAGCTGAGCACCGCATTAGCCGCTGCATTGATGCTGAGCGGGTGCATGCCCGGTGAAATCCGCCCGACGATTGGCCAGCAAATGGAAACTGGCGACCAACGGTTTGGCGATCTGGTTTTCCGCCAGCTCGCACCGAATGTCTGGCAGCACACTTCCTATCTCGACATGCCGGGTTTCGGGGCAGTCGCTTCCAACGGTTTGATCGTCAGGGATGGCGGCCGCGTGCTGGTGGTCGATACCGCCTGGACCGATGACCAGACCGCCCAGATCCTCAACTGGATCAAGCAGGAGATCAACCTGCCGGTCGCGCTGGCGGTGGTGACTCACGCGCATCAGGACAAGATGGGCGGTATGGACGCGCTGCATGCGGCGGGGATTGCGACTTATGCCAATGCGTTGTCGAACCAGCTTGCCCCGCAAGAGGGGATGGTTGCGGCGCAACACAGCCTGACTTTCGCCGCCAATGGCTGGGTCGAACCAGCAACCGCGCCCAACTTTGGCCCGCTCAAGGTATTTTACCCCGGCCCCGGCCACACCAGTGACAATATCACCGTTGGGATCGACGGCACCGACATCGCTTTTGGTGGCTGCCTGATCAAGGACAGCAAGGCCAAGTCGCTCGGCAATCTCGGTGATGCCGACACTGAGCACTACGCCGCGTCAGCGCGCGCGTTTGGTGCGGCGTTCCCCAAGGCCAGCATGATCGTGATGAGCCATTCCGCCCCCGATAGCCGCGCCGCAATCACTCATACGGCCCGCATGGCCGACAAGCTGCGCTGAGCCATGGCTGACCACGTCACCCCCAATCTGCCATCGCGCGATTTCGATGTGACAGAGGCGTTTTATGCGAAGCTGGGCTTTGCGACGAGTTGGAAGGATCGCGGCTGGATGATCCTGCAGCGCGGCGGTTTGCAGCTCGAATTCTTCCCCTATCCTGACCTCGACCCAGCTACGAGCTCGTTCGGCTGTTGCCTGCGGTTGGATGATCTCGATGCCATGGTGGCATTGGTGAACGCGGCGGGAGCCGAGGAAAAAAGCACCGGCTGGCCGCGCTTCAAAGCTCCGCAACTGGAGGCGAGCGGCCTGAGGATCGGCTACCTGATCGATCCCGACTGCACGCTGGTGCGGCTGATCCAGAACCCCGACTGACCGCATGCCCGCGAAAATCAAGATTTGCGGGATCAGCACACCCGAGGCGCTCGATGCGACCATCGCGGCGCGGGCGGACTATGCCGGGTTGGTGTTCTATCCAGCGTCGCCCCGTGCGGTTACGTCGAATGTCGCGGGCGCTTTGACATCGCGCGCAGCTGGCCAGATCGCCATGGTCGGTTTGTTCGTCGATGCGGATGATGCTGTCATCGCCGACGCACTGGTGGCAGCCAAGCTGAACGCGCTGCAGCTGCACGGTTCGGAATCGCCCGAACGCGTGGCCCAGTTGCGCGCGCGGTTTGGCAAGCCGGTGTGGAAGGCGCTGCCCGTCGCCAGCGCCAGCGATGTCGCACGCGCCGCAGCCTATGCCGGGGCGGCGGACTTGATCTTGTTCGACGCCAAGACCCCCAAAGGCGCGCTGCCCGGCGGCATGGGGTTGGCGTTCGACTGGTCGCTGCTGGCCGGATATCGCGGTGCCTTGCCGTGGGGGCTGGCAGGCGGGCTAAATCCGACGAATGTTGCCGAGGCGATTGCGCGCACCGGAGCGCCGCTGGTCGATACCTCCAGCGGCGTCGAAAGCGCGCCGGGCGTCAAGGATACCGACAAGATTACCAATTTCGCCTTTGCGGTGCGCTTGGCCTAAATCGCGTCGATCAATAGGCGTCGTTCAGCGCAAAGATCGGCTTGCGGGTGCGCCACTGCCCTCGGGTGAAGTCGGGAAAATCTAACGTGCGATTGCCCTCAGCAATCGATTGTTCCGACAGAGGCGTGATCGCGCTCCAGGCCAGCGCGTCGTAAATGTCGATTGGCATCGGGGCCTTGGCCTTCAGCGCCTCGACAAAAGCGTGGATCACGAACCAGTCCATCCCGCCATGCCCGGCCCCTGCCGCCAGATCGGCGTAGCGTTTCCATAGCGGGTGATCGTATTTCGCAAACCAGCCCTCGGCAGGCTCCCAGCGGTGCGGCTGTGGGCTCTTGCCCTCCAGATAGATCGACTTGTTGACGTCCATCCACAGCCCCTCGGTGCCTTGCACCCGAAAGCCGAGAGAATAGGGGCGCGGCAGCGAGGTGTCGTGGCACAGCATGATCGTTTCACCATTAGTGCAGCCGATCATGGTGTTGACCACATCACCCAGTGCGAATTTCACCTCGGCGTTGGGATGATCGGCAGAGCCGTTCTTGACGACATAATCATGCAGCCCGCGCGCCTTACAGCCGAAGCCGCCAGCGCCCGCTTCGCCCGGCAACGCGACCTTCAGGGTGCGGGTCTGCGGCGGGTAGCACACGCCGGCATCGGCGCAGCCCTGGTACTTCACGGTCAGGGTGGTCGCGCTCGCGCCGGCCGCGGGCGTGCCGGTGAGGGTGCCGAGCAATTCCTTGCGGTAGGTTTCGACGTCGCCGAAGAATTCGTCGCGGTAGGCCTTGCCCTTCGGCAGCGCCATGGTCGCGCCGGTGAAGGCGGCATCGGCCTTGACCGAGGTGCGGTGCCGGGTATAGGAAGTATAAACCACCTTTTTGCTCCTCATCCGAAGTATCTTACCTGAAATTCCCTCACTCGTTTACCGCTCAAGCCCCAATTTTAACTGCCGGTCCAGCCTAAACCGCTCTAATAAGGTTCGATTTGGCGGTAAAATCTCTAGCCTGATAGCTCGAGAGATACAAACTGCCCCACCGCCCCGTTTAAAAGTTGGCAGTGTTGAGCAGTGTTGGATTTGGGGTCGTCAGTCAAAGAGACGACTCTGTGATGGATCGAACAGGCTGGGAGTCAGTGGCGGCGCTCGTTCTGGTGGCAGCTCACGCTGCTTGGCGGCATTCGCCTTGGCTGTTTTCTGTTTCAGATGCTTGAGAATCTGCTCAATGACCTTCGGATCTTCGATGCTGGCAATCACTTTGACGTGACCGCCGCAGTGTTCGCAGACTTCAATATCAATATTGAAGACTCGCTTGAGGCGTTGCATCCAGGTCATGGCGCGGTGGCGCTCTGCAGGACTCTTGTCACGCCAGTTAGTATCGAGACCTTCCGATTTGTCGGGCTTCTTGCCCCGCTTGGCGGGTGTTACTTGAACTCGGTGTTTGCTGTTCGGTGCAAAGACGCCGTGGAAGCGTGTGAGGTTGACTCGCGGCTTAGGTACCAACGCAGCGAGTTTGGCGATGAAGTCCAGCGGCTCGAAGATCACATGGGTGGTGCCATTGCGGTACGGAGTTTTGAGCTCGTAACGCACCTGCCCATTGGCGGTTAATGCCAGACGTTTTTCTGAAACCGCTGGCCGACTAATGTAGCGACACAAGCGCTCAAGCTTATCCCGCTGATGCGCTTCGGCCATCACACCGGCGTGTAGCGAGAAACCAGCATGGTTGGCTACTCGACTGCTTGAGTCGGCTTTATCCTCACGCCCTGGCAAGGTTTGCAGGGTGAAGACTTTGCGCCCTTGCTGGGGGCCGACGGCAATGCGATACGTAACCGAAGCACCATGTAATTGAGTCAGCGTATCGTCTTCGCCCTCTTCCAGTGTCAACCACGTATTCTCGGCATCACGCTCCAAAATCCCACGCTTTTCCATGCAGCGAGCGATGCGATGGCTGAGGGTGTGAGCGAGCGTATTCAGCTCATCGTAAGTGGGTGCCTTGACACGATGGAAGCGTTGCTTGCCATAGTCATCTTCGGCATAGACACCATCGAGAAACAGCATGTGGTAGTGGACATTGAGATTTAGCGCGGAGCCAAAGCGTTGGATAAGAGTCACTGAGCCAGTTTGTGCAGAGGCTTTGGTGTAACCGGCTTTTTTGATCAGATGAGTTGAGAGTGTACGATAGACGATACTCAAGACCTGGCCCATCAGCTGGGGATGGCGAGCCAGCAAAAAGCGTAGCTGGAAAGGAAAGCTGAGCACCCACTGGCGAATGGGCTCCTTGGGGAAGACTTCGTCTATCAGCAGCGCCGCACTCTCGGCCATCCGGCGGGCACCGCAGCTAGGGCAAAAGCCGCGTCGTTTACAGCTGAAGGCGACCAGACGCTCGTGATGACAATCCTCGCAGCGAACCCGCATGAAACCATACTCCAGACGGCCACATTGGAGGAGGTCGTTGAATTCTTGTTGGATGTAGCGAGGCAGGTGTTGACCTTGGGCTTCGAGTGAGGCTTTGAAGGCTGGGTAGTGCTGCTCAACCAGCTGGTAGAGCAGCGTCTGGTCGGGTTGGTGGCGTTCGTAACCGTTTGTTTGAGTGGGCGATTGACTCGCCGTGGCGTTCCTTGCCAGCGACATGGGTATCCTCCGCTGATACTGTGGTTATGTACAGTATCAGCGGCTTGCGTTCAGACGTCCAGTCTGGCCCTAGACATCGCTAAATGCTTAACCCGCAATAGCCCTCACGAGTTGTTATCAGCCACTACCGGTTGAGCGAGAAGGTTTTGGGTTCAGCATTCCGGCGGTAATACTCTGCTATAGCAGAATCTGCCTTGTTGCAGCGCGGAACTCAAGTGATATTTGCCTCTTGTGTTTGCATTCGAGCTAATCCGGCAGCACTATTACTCCCAAGGGTTCCAGCAGTTGCTCCTGTTGCCAGGCACAGATCTTGACTCCTTCGAGGTTGACCCGTCTGGGGTCGAGCCCATCCAGATCGGCAAAGGTTAGGTCACAGCCCCGCAGATTGACCTGTTGCCAACAGTCGCGGGAGAAGGTGCCGCGGCTGAGATCTGAGCCCATCAAGGAAGCGCCGCTGAGATTGGCATTGCTCCAGTTGTTTTCAAACAGCTCGCATTTTTCCAGGCATTGGCCACTCAAGTTGGTATAGGCCAGGTTGCAACCTGAGATATAAGCCGAGCAGAAGTACATCTTATGGCTGACTTGATTGTAGAAGCGGGCCCGGGAAAAGTTGGCGCCCTTGAGATCGCACTCCCTGAACTCTATGCCAAAGCAGTTGGCACCGCTGAAGTTGGCCAAAGACAGACGGCAGGCCTTGAAACTGGCATCGCGCAGATCGGCATAGCTGAAGTGACACCCTTCAACGGCGCCGCTTTCAATGAAACTGCAATCCTCGAAACTGGCATCCTGCAGCTGACAGTGGCTGAAGTCACACTGATAAAAGCGGCAGCGGCGAAAACGGCTGTCACTCAAATCCTGGCGTGAGAAATCCTCTTGCTGAAAAACTTTATCAATAATATCCATACGGCTTCCTTTAATCAGGGAGGGTGCTAACTCTTTCGGCGAGCTTTGCCTAGGCAGGCAAACATGGGGTTGGTTCGCGTCTTCCCAACAACCTTTGCAGGGTATAGGAAGTATAAACCACCTTTTTGCTCCTCATCCGAAGTATCTTACCTGAAATTCCCTCACTCGTTTACCGCTCAAGCCCCAATTTTAACTGCCGGTCCAGCCTAAACCGCTCTAATAAGGTTCGATTTGGCGGTAAAATCTCTAGCCTGATAGCTCGAGAGATACAAACTGCCCCACCGCCCCGTTTAAAAGTTGGCAGTGTTGAGCAGTGTTGGATTTGGGGTCGTCAGTCAAAGAGACGACTCTGTGATGGATCGAACAGGCTGGGAGTCAGTGGCGGCGCTCGTTCTGGTGGCAGCTCACGCTGCTTGGCGGCATTCGCCTTGGCTGTTTTCTGTTTCAGATGCTTGAGAATCTGCTCAATGACCTTCGGATCTTCGATGCTGGCAATCACTTTGACGTGACCGCCGCAGTGTTCGCAGACTTCAATATCAATATTGAAGACTCGCTTGAGGCGTTGCATCCAGGTCATGGCGCGGTGGCGCTCTGCAGGACTCTTGTCACGCCAGTTAGTATCGAGACCTTCCGATTTGTCGGGCTTCTTGCCCCGCTTGGCGGGTGTTACTTGAACTCGGTGTTTGCTGTTCGGTGCAAAGACGCCGTGGAAGCGTGTGAGGTTGACTCGCGGCTTAGGTACCAACGCAGCGAGTTTGGCGATGAAGTCCAGCGGCTCGAAGATCACATGGGTGGTGCCATTGCGGTACGGAGTTTTGAGCTCGTAACGCACCTGCCCATTGGCGGTTAATGCCAGACGTTTTTCTGAAACCGCTGGCCGACTAATGTAGCGACACAAGCGCTCAAGCTTATCCCGCTGATGCGCTTCGGCCATCACACCGGCGTGTAGCGAGAAACCAGCATGGTTGGCTACTCGACTGCTTGAGTCGGCTTTATCCTCACGCCCTGGCAAGGTTTGCAGGGTGAAGACTTTGCGCCCTTGCTGGGGGCCGACGGCAATGCGATACGTAACCGAAGCACCATGTAATTGAGTCAGCGTATCGTCTTCGCCCTCTTCCAGTGTCAACCACGTATTCTCGGCATCACGCTCCAAAATCCCACGCTTTTCCATGCAGCGAGCGATGCGATGGCTGAGGGTGTGAGCGAGCGTATTCAGCTCATCGTAAGTGGGTGCCTTGACACGATGGAAGCGTTGCTTGCCATAGTCATCTTCGGCATAGACACCATCGAGAAACAGCATGTGGTAGTGGACATTGAGATTTAGCGCGGAGCCAAAGCGTTGGATAAGAGTCACTGAGCCAGTTTGTGCAGAGGCTTTGGTGTAACCGGCTTTTTTGATCAGATGAGTTGAGAGTGTACGATAGACGATACTCAAGACCTGGCCCATCAGCTGGGGATGGCGAGCCAGCAAAAAGCGTAGCTGGAAAGGAAAGCTGAGCACCCACTGGCGAATGGGCTCCTTGGGGAAGACTTCGTCTATCAGCAGCGCCGCACTCTCGGCCATCCGGCGGGCACCGCAGCTAGGGCAAAAGCCGCGTCGTTTACAGCTGAAGGCGACCAGACGCTCGTGATGACAATCCTCGCAGCGAACCCGCATGAAACCATACTCCAGACGGCCACATTGGAGGAGGTCGTTGAATTCTTGTTGGATGTAGCGAGGCAGGTGTTGACCTTGGGCTTCGAGTGAGGCTTTGAAGGCTGGGTAGTGCTGCTCAACCAGCTGGTAGAGCAGCGTCTGGTCGGGTTGGTGGCGTTCGTAACCGTTTGTTTGAGTGGGCGATTGACTCGCCGTGGCGTTCCTTGCCAGCGACATGGGTATCCTCCGCTGATACTGTGGTTATGTACAGTATCAGCGGCTTGCGTTCAGACGTCCAGTCTGGCCCTAGACATCGCTAAATGCTTAACCCGCAATAGCCCTCACGAGTTGTTATCAGCCACTACCGGTTGAGCGAGAAGGTTTTGGGTTCAGGGTGCTATTGCTCCACCAATCACAATACTGAAGCCCCAACTGTTATCAGTTGGGGCTTTTTCTTGTCTGTTTGCGGCGGTTGCGTTTTATCGGTAGTCGTCGAGCTCTGCACCATCCCACATAAGAGCTTAACGGTGCGATCTTCAACGCCATCACACAAAACTTTCTTTTTCACGCACAGTCAACTTATTGGATGTTTTATTAACAACCCAAAAGGAGATATTTAGCGGGCGGCCGGAAGGTGAATGCTAGGCATGATCTAACCCTCGGTCTCTGGCGTCGCGACTGCGAAATTTCGCGAGGGTTTCCGAGAAGGTGATTGCGCTTCGCAGATCTCCAGGCGCGTGGGTGCGGACGTAGTCAGCGCCATTGCCGATCGCGTGAAGTTCCGCCGCAAGGCTCGCTGGACCCAGATCCTTTACAGGAAGGCCAACGGTGGCGCCCAAGAAGGATTTCCGCGACACCGAGACCAATAGCGGAAGCCCCAACGCCGACTTCAGCTTTTGAAGGTTCGACAGCACGTGCAGCGATGTTTCCGGTGCGGGGCTCAAGAAAAATCCCATCCCCGGATCGAGGATGAGCCGGTCGGCAGCGACCCCGCTCCGTCGCAAGGCGGAAACCCGCGCCTCGAAGAACCGCACAATCTCGTCGAGCGCGTCTTCGGGTCGAAGGTGACCGGTGCGGGTGGCGATGCCATCCCGCTGCGCTGAGTGCATAACCACCAGCCTGCAGTCCGCCTCAGCAATATCGGGATAGAGCGCAGGGTCAGGAAATCCTTGGATATCGTTCAGGTAGCCCACGCCGCGCTTGAGCGCATAGCGCTGGGTTTCCGGTTGGAAGCTGTCGATTGAAACACGGTGCATCTGATCGGACAGGGCGTCTAAGAGCGGCGCAATACGTCTGATCTCATCGGCCGGCGATACAGGCCTCGCGTCCGGATGGCTGGCGGCCGGTCCGACATCCACGACGTCTGATCCGACTCGCAGCATTTCGATCGCCGCGGTGACAGCGCCGGCGGGGTCTAGCCGCCGGCTCTCATCGAAGAAGGAGTCCTCGGTGAGATTCAGAATGCCGAACACCGTCACCATGGCGTCGGCCTCCGCAGCGACTTCCACGATGGGGATCGGGCGAGCAAAAAGGCAGCAATTATGAGCCCCATACCTACAAAGCCCCACGCATCAAGCTTTTGCCCATGAAGCAACCAGGCAATGGCTGTAATTATGACGACGCCGAGTCCCGACCAGACTGCATAAGCAACACCGACAGGGATGGATTTCAGAACCAGAGAAAGAAAATAAAATGCGATGCCATAACCGATTATGACAACGGCGGAAGGGGCAAGCTTAGTAAAGCCCTCGCTAGATTTTAATGCGGATGTTGCGATTACTTCGCCAACTATTGCGATAACAAGAAAAAGCCAGCCTTTCATGATATATCTCCCAATTTGTGTAGGGCTTATTATGCACGCTTAAAAATAATAAAAGCAGACTTGACCTGATAGTTTGGCTGTGAGCAATTATGTGCTTAGTGCATCTAACGCATAGTTGAGCGGCGGGCGCAGCCCGTCCGCTTGAACGCCGAGTTAGGCATCAGATGCCCTCGGCGCGGGTCGATGCACTTTTCGCACATGCCGCTCAACGCAAGATTCTCTCAATCGTTGCTTTGGCATATCGAACGAACGCGGCCGTCTCTTCGACGCGCATTGCTAGGTCGTCGTCCTCGCTACCCAGGTACGCCGCGCGTGCCTTGCAGATGAGGGGCCGATGCTCGGCAGGCAAACGCTCCGATACCCATGCGGCAGCAACGTCCTTAGGAGCAATGAGACCAGTTGAAGCGCTGTACCAAATGCGAGCAAGAGCAAGAACGACGTTCCGCTCGTCACCCTTCCAATCCGACTCTGCATTCCACTGGGCAATAGTGTCGAAAAGCGCCTTGGAGAAATGCTCCTTCGGCACCGGCTCGAAAAACGTGGCTGCGGATGGGCCTAGAAGCGCAAGGCTGTGTTGCCTCGCCTTGGTCAGCAAAATCGCAAGATCGTGATCCAGAACGGCAGGCTCGAACGTTCCGGAAAGGATGTCGTGGCGGAGCCACTCACCGAACTGAAGCTCACGCCGCGCCGGATAGCGCCAAGGCACTACTTCGCTTCGAGCGACAACAGTTAGCTCCAGCGGTCGCCATGTTCCGCCATCGCCTGGCGGTGATGAGACTTTCAGCAAATCGAGCATTAGCGCCTGCCGGAGCGAATCGTTAGGTGCGGCGCTGACGGTCACGAGCAAGTCTATGTCGCTGTCCGGCTTCAGCCCTCCATCGATCGCAGATCCGAACAGGTGGATTGTGTCCAGTGTCGCAGCCAGATGGCGCTCGATCACCGCGCGAGCGTGGGACAGCTGCTTGAAAACTTGTGCAGGGAAAAATTCACCCATGATGCCTAACGTTAAGTTCAGCGGCAGCTTTTAAGTTGCGGCTTTGTGGAATACTTTTGCGCAGCAAAACCACAAAGACGCGACTTAAAAGCTGTCCAAGGAGCGAAGCGACTGGTGCTGCAACGCATTGTTAGCCTTTTTTCCAAATCTGGTATGTATAATTTATATTAGACATAAAAAACTGTTCAAAAACCAAATTGAAATTCTCAGGCATTATAGGGAATTTGATATCACCTTCGACTTCAACGTGAACAGTAGACAAATGAATTATATCTGCTTTTTCAATAAGGCTATTATAGATTTGACCCCCGCCAGAGACATATACATGATCTGTAACTTTTGATAGCTCTTTCAAAGCATTTTCTATTGAAGGAAAAACTAGGACGTTTTCATTTGAGCTTGAAATTCCGTTCTTTGACACTACTGCATATTTGCGATTTGGAAGAACACCCATAGAGTCAAATGTTTTTCTTCCGACAAGGAGCCATTGATTATATGTGAGCGCTTTAAAGAGTAGTTGCTCACCTTTTACTGACCACGGGATATCAGGACCACTACCGATTACGCCATTTTCTGACACTGCAGAAATCAATGATATTTTCAATTTAACTCCCTTAATGGCTAACTTTGTTTTAGGGCGACTGCCCTGCTGCGTAACATCGTTGCTGCTCCATAACATCAAACATCGACCCACGGCGTAACGCGCTTGCTGCTTGGATGCCCGAGGCATAGACTGTACAAAAAAACAGTCATAACAAGCCATGAAAACCGCCACTGCGCCGTTACCACCGCTGCGTTCGGTCAAGGTTCTGGACCAGTTGCGTGAGCGCATACGCTACTTGCATTACAGTTTACGAACCGAACAGGCTTATGTCAACTGGGTTCGTGCCTTCATCCGTTTCCACGGTGTGCGTCACCCGGCAACCTTGGGCAGCAGCGAAGTCGAGGCATTTCTGTCCTGGCTGGCGAACGAGCGCAAGGTTTCGGTCTCCACGCATCGTCAGGCATTGGCGGCCTTGCTGTTCTTCTACGGCAAGGTGCTGTGCACGGATCTGCCCTGGCTTCAGGAGATCGGAAGACCTCGGCCGTCGCGGCGCTTGCCGGTGGTGCTGACCCCGGATGAAGTGGTTCGCATCCTCGGTTTTCTGGAAGGCGAGCATCGTTTGTTCGCCCAGCTTCTGTATGGAACGGGCATGCGGATCAGTGAGGGTTTGCAACTGCGGGTCAAGGATCTGGATTTCGATCACGGCACGATCATCGTGCGGGAGGGCAAGGGCTCCAAGGATCGGGCCTTGATGTTACCCGAGAGCTTGGCACCCAGCCTGCGCGAGCAGCTGTCGCGTGCACGGGCATGGTGGCTGAAGGACCAGGCCGAGGGCCGCAGCGGCGTTGCGCTTCCCGACGCCCTTGAGCGGAAGTATCCGCGCGCCGGGCATTCCTGGCCGTGGTTCTGGGTTTTTGCGCAGCACACGCATTCGACCGATCCACGGAGCGGTGTCGTGCGTCGCCATCACATGTATGACCAGACCTTTCAGCGCGCCTTCAAACGTGCCGTAGAACAAGCAGGCATCACGAAGCCCGCCACACCGCACACCCTCCGCCACTCGTTCGCGACGGCCTTGCTCCGCAGCGGTTACGACATTCGAACCGTGCAGGATCTGCTCGGCCATTCCGACGTCTCTACGACGATGATTTACACGCATGTGCTGAAAGTTGGCGGTGCCGGAGTGCGCTCACCGCTTGATGCGCTGCCGCCCCTCACTAGTGAGAGGTAGGGCAGCGGGCACTGTTGCAAAGTTAGCGATGAGGCAGCCTTTTGTCTTATTCAAAGGCCTTACATTTCAAAAACTCTGCTTACCAGGCGCATTTCGCCCAGGGGATCACCATAATAAAATGCTGAGGCCTGGCCTTTGCGTAGTGCACGCATCACCTCAATACCTTTGATGGTGGCGTAAGCCGTCTTCATGGATTTAAATCCCAGCGTGGCGCCGATTATCCGTTTCAGTTTGCCATGATCGCATTCAATCACGTTGTTCCGGTACTTAATCTGTCGGTGTTCAACGTCAGACGGGCACCGGCCTTCGCGTTTGAGCAGAGCAAGCGCGCGACCATAGGCGGGCGCTTTATCCGTGTTGATGAATCGCGGGATCTGCCACTTCTTCACGTTGTTGAGGATTTTACCCAGAAACCGGTATGCAGCTTTGCTGTTACGACGGGAGGAGAGATAAAAATCGACAGTGCGGCCCCGGCTGTCGACGGCCCGGTACAGATACGCCCAGCGGCCATTGACCTTCACGTAGGTTTCATCCATGTGCCACGGGCAAAGATCGGAAGGGTTACGCCAGTACCAGCGCAGCCGTTTTTCCATTTCAGGCGCATAACGCTGAACCCAGCGGTAAATCGTGGAGTGATCGACATTCACTCCGCGTTCAGCCAGCATCTCCTGCAGCTCACGGTAACTGATGCCGTATTTGCAGTACCAGCGTACGGCCCACAGAATGATGTCACGCTGAAAATGCCGGCCTTTGAATGGGTTCATGTGCAGCTCCATCAGCAAAAGGGGATGATAAGTTTATCACCACCGACTATTTGCAACAGTGCCCATCGGCGTAGTAGTGGATGTGGTCGATGACAAAGCCGGTGCGGGTCAGCGTGCGCCGGAGGATCGGCAGAAAATCGACCAGGAACGAAGTAGCGCGTGTGACGACGGCCGGTACGCCGACACGCGCCACGGCCTCGGCCCAGCGCGCGGCCGGCGGTTGGAGCAGGCCGTTGTGCACCGAACCGTGGTAGGTGCCGACCGCCAATGTGAGCCAGCGCTCTAGCTCGCGCAGCGTCAGGGCGGCCTTGTTTTCGGAATCGTAGTCGCCGCGCTGGTCAGGGTTGGAGAAGGTCGTTCCCGGCAGTTCGTCGTGAATCATCTGCATCGCCGTGCCGATGATCCGTTCCACGATGCCGCCATAGTGCGGCTGTCCCAGCGGGCGATAGTCCAGCCGGATGCCATGCTGCTCGCAACCCCGGCGCAGGGCCTCGCTCTTGAACTCGGCCGCGTTGTCTAGGTAGAGCAGCAAGGGCTTGCCGCTCATCTGCCAATCCATTTCCACGTTCAGTCCTTCCAGCCAAGGGCGCTTGTCGCAGGCGACATGCACGAGGCACAGGCCAACCGAAACGGCAGACGGCGCTTCCAGCGTGACGACCATGCCGAGCACGCAGCGGGTGAACACGTCGATGGCGAGGGTCAGGTACGGGCGGCCAATAGGTTGCCGGTCGCGGTCATCGACCACGATCAGGTCGATGACCGTATGGTCTATCTGCACCTGCTCCAGCGGCGCGGTCACGGCAGGAGGCTCGCCGCCCACACCTTGTAGGTCACGAGCGGCATCCTGGCCTTCCCGCCGGCGGATGACCTTGCGCGGGTCAAGGCTAGCGATCCGTAAGGCCACGGTATTGCGCGCCGGCACTCGCAGTTTTTGAGCCTTGCACACCTGAGTGACTTCGCGGTGAAAGGCCGCTAGGCTGCGCTTCTGCTTGGTCAGGAACCGCTTTTGCAGTAGCTCGTGGATGACGCGCTCGACCGGTTCCGGCAAGCGCCCCTTACCTTTACCTCCACCGGACTGGCCGGGCACCAGATCCGTCACGAGGCCGCTGCCTTGCCGGGCACGCCGGATCAGAACGTATACCTGGCGCCGAGACAAGCCCAGCGCCTGAGCCGCCATATCGGCCGCTTCGTGCCCGACCGTCTCCGACTGCGCCAACGGACTGATGATCTCCGCACGACGGCGCGCACGCTCCCAAGCCTCATCAGGCAGAGTGGCCACGCCTTGTTCTGGAATCCGTGGGGTGTCCGTCGCCATGCTCACCTCGCTTTGGTGCACACGAGTATTGAGCATAGTCGAGATTGGTGCAGATCACTTCTGATATTGAACTGTCAGGAGCTGGCTGCACAACAGCCATTACGCCCAATCAACTGGTGCAGTCGTCTTCTGAAAATGACATCCATGCCCAGCCCGTGCGCGAGCTGGATCACCGCCCGCACGATAGTTTGGTCACGGGCATCATCCGGGAGCCTGGCGACAAAGGATTGGTCGATTTTCAATGTGGTGATGGGGCAGCATTTCAGATGTTGCAGGCAGGAATAGCCGGTGCCGAAGTCGTCGGCGGCGAAGCGCACGCCGATGGCGCGCAAGGCGTCGAAACTGGCGAACAGGGCTGGATTGCCGAATGCGACCGATTCGGTCAGTTCGATCTCCAGAAGCTCGGCGGGCAGGGCCATATCGGCCAGCACCCGCTTTACCTCGTCGTCGAACGTTGGCCCAACCTGGCTGGCGGACACATTGATGGCAAGACGGAACGGTTGCCATGCCGGTCCTTGCCACTTGTGCATCTGGCGACAGGCCTCGCCCAGCACCCACGCGCCTATTTCCGGCATCAGGCCGAACGACTCGGCCAGCGGCAGGAACTGGCCGGGCGGCAACAGGCCAAGCCTCGGATGCCGCCAGCGCATCAACGCTTCCGCGCCAGCGATCCGGTGATCGCGCAGATCGACCAGCGGCTGGTAATGCAGGTCAAGCTGTCCGCGCGCCGCCGCCTGCGCCAACTCGGCCGCCGTCCATCCGGCGGGCTGCGAACTCGTCATGATCCGCCCCGGAAGGCGCGCAGCAGCCGCGTTACGGCCAGAACGAACAAGCCGGTCAGCGCGAGCGCGGCAACACCCCAATGCTCGCCAAGGAAGGCACCGGCGGTCGTCCCGGCCAGCACGGCGGCGAGAATCGGCAGATGGCAGGGGCAGGTCAACACGGCCAGCGCACCCCACAGGTAGCCGGAAACGGGTTGGCGCGTCTCGGGCGGCAGTTTGTCAGGGGCGTTCACGGCAATGCCTCCTCGTGCGCCCGCTCGGCTGGCATGGAGGCCAGTTGCGCGTCCAGATGGGCCAACGCCGCGCGCCGCCGCTCGACCAACTGGCGCAGCACGGCAAGCTGCGCTGCGGCTTGTGCGCCGTCCGCTGCGTCGAGCGCACGGCACAGCCGCGCCAGGGCATCCAGGCCGATACCCGCCTCGAAGGCCGCGCGCACGAAGCACAGCCGTTGCAAGGCCGCATCGTCGAACACGCCGTAGCCGCCCGTGGTGCAGGCCACCGGCCGTAACAAGCCGCGCACCAGGTAGTCGCGCACGATATGTACGCTCACCCCAGCGTTATGGGCCAGTTGCGATACCGTGTAGGCGCTCATCGCACACCTCCTTGTCCTCACCCGGCGCAGCAGGAAAGCTGCTTCACATCCTTGTTGAAGGTCTGCGCCGCGAGCTTCAACCCTTCGACCATCGTCAGGTAGGGGAACAACTGGTCGGCCAGTTCCTGCACCGTCATCCGGTTGCGAATCGCCAGTGCGGCCGTCTGGATCAGTTCGCCCGCTTCCGGGGCCACTGCCTGCACGCCGATCAGTCGTCCGCTGCCTTCTTCAACCACCAGTTTGATGAAGCCGCGCGTGTCGAAGTTGGCGAGCGCGCGCGGCACGTTGTCCAGCGTTAGCGTGCGACTATCAGTTTTGATGCCGTCATGGTGCGCTTCCGCCTCGCTGTAGCCTACGGTCGCCACTTGCGGGTCGGTGAACACCACGGCCGGCATCGCGGTCAGGTTCAGGGCCGCGTCACCGCCGGTCATGTTGATCGCGGCGCGAGTGCCGGCCGCTGCCGCCACATAGACGAACTGCGGCTGGTCGGTGCAGTCGCCTGCGGCGTAGATGTGTTCCACGCTTGTACGCATGCCGGGGTCGATGACGATAGCGCCTTGCGGGGTGAGCGTGACGCCCGTCGCATCCAGTGCCAGCTTGCGTGTGTTGGGCGCGCGGCCGGTGGCGACCAGCAGCTTGTCGGCGCGCAGTTCGCCGTGCGCCGTGGTGAGCACGAATTCGCCGTCCCCTTCACCATTGATATACGCGACCTGGCTGGCCTGGGTGTGTTCCCTCACCTCGATGCCCTCCATGCGGAATGCGGCCGTGACGGCTTCGCCTATAGCTGGGTCTTCGCGGAAGAACAGCGTGCTGCGAGCCAGGATCGTCACCTTCGCTCCGAGTCGGGCGAACGCCTGCGCCAGCTCCAGCGCCACCACTGATGAGCCAATCACGGCCAGGCGCTTAGGAATCGTCTCGCTGACCAGCGCTTCAGTGGAAGTCCAGTACGGAGTGTCTTTCAGGCCGGGAATCGGCGGCACGGCCGGGCTCGCGCCGGTGGCGATCAGGCAGCGGTCGAATGCCACCACGCGCTCGCCGCCGTCGTTGAGTTGCACGATCAGGTTGCGATTGTCCTTAAAGCGGGCGGAGCCGTGCAGCACAGTGATCGCCGGATTGCCCTCCAAGATGCCTTCGTACTTGGCGTGGCGCAGTTCATCGACGCGGGCCTGCTGCTGGGCCAGCAGCGCCGTGCGCTGGATGGTCGGCGTGGTAGCGGCGATGCCGCCATCGAACGGGCTTTCCCGGCGCAGATGGGCGATATGGGCGGCGCGGATCATGATCTTGGACGGCACACAACCGACATTGACGCAGGTGCCGCCGATGGTGCCGCGCTCGATCAGCGTGACACGTGCGCCTTGCTCGACGGCCTTCAGCGCCGCTGCCATCGCGGCCCCGCCGCTGCCGATGACGGCGATATGCAATGCGCCGCTGCTACCCGTCTTGTCGTTTCTGCCCAGCAGATCGCGCATCTTGTCGAGCAATCCGCCCGGCGTCGAAACTGAGGGGGCATCGGCCAGCGTGGCCCGATAACCGAGTCCAGCTACAGCGGCCGTCAGCGCGTCGGGTGACGTGCCGACCTCAATGGCGAGCTTGGCGCTGCCCTTGGCGTAGGAGACATCCGCTGATTGCACGCCGGGCACTTTCTCCAGGGCGTCCTTGACATGCACTGCGCACGAGTCGCAAGTCATGCCGGTGATTTTGAGAGTGCTCATACCATCGTTCCTTATTCGTGTGGGCCGCCGTGTCGCACGGTCAGCCGTCTTTCACAAGCGCTTGGCGGGGAGTTCGCAGCCGTCCGGTCCGCAACGGCGATGCGCCGGCGACACGAAGTCCCAGATCGACACCCCAATCATCAAGGCCAGGCCGACGTACATCAGGTTCGCCGTCCACCAGTTGCCGAGCAGCCAGACCGTGGCCGCAAACACGATGGCCGGGCCGATCATGCCGAGCAGACTGCGCAGCCATTGCCGATGACTGAACCAACCCAGCGCGTTCGCCAGGAAGGCCAGCGCGGCAAACAGCGGCAGCAGGCGGCTGATGAACAGTCCCTCGTACTGGCTCAAGAAGCCCAGCCCGATGGCCGCGCCGAAGCTGGCGAGGGCTGGAAAGCAGGCGGCGCAGCCCATCGCGGAAACGACGCTGCCGAGCGCGCCGGTTTTATCGGCAATGCGTGTCATCAGTCCCATGAAGCGGCTCTCGCTGTTGTCGTTGGCTTGCTGGCTCACTGCTTGACGCTGGACGGATAGCCGGCGTCTGCGGTGGCCTTGGTCAGCTTCTGTACGCTGGCCTTGGTGTCGTCAAAAGTGACGACGGCCTCGCGCTTCTCGAAGCCCACATCGACCTTGCTCACGCCTTCGACCTTGGAGAGCGCTTTCTTGACTGTGATCGGGCAGGCGGCGCAAGTCATGCCGGGAACCGCTAGCGTGACGGTCTGGGTAGCGGCCCACACCGGGGCAACAGCGGCGGCGAGGGCAAGGGAGGCAAACAGTTTCTTCATGATGAACTCCTGGTTAATAGAAAAATGGAACGACATAGGGAAATCCAAGCGCGACCAGGACCAGCACGGCCACGATCCAGAAAATCAGCTTGTAGGTGGCGCGCACCTGCGGAATCGCGCAGACCTCACCTGGCTTGCATGCCTGCACGGGCCGGTAAATCCGCTTCCAGGCGAAGAACAGCGCCACTAGCGCCGCGCCGATGAACAACGGTCGATAGGGTTCCAGCACCGTCAGGTTGCCGATCCAAGCACCGGAGAAGCCCAGGGCGACCAGTACTAGCGGCCCCAGGCAGCAGGTCGATGCAAGAATGGCGGCCAGCCCGCCGGCGAAGAGCGCACCGCGCCCGTTTTGTGGTTCAGACATACGTTGGCCCTTTTGAATTTGGATTGGATAGCGTAACCTTACTTCCGTACTCATGTACGGAGTCAAGCGATATGGAAAATAATTTGGAAAACCTGACCATTGGCGTTTTTGCCAAGGCGGCCGGGGTCAACGTGGAGACAATCCGCTTCTATCAGCGCAAGGGCCTGTTGCGGGAACCGGACAAGCCTTACGGCAGCATCCGCCGCTATGGGGAGGCGGACGTGGTTCGGGTGAAATTCGTGAAATCGGCACAGCGGCTGGGGTTCAGTCTGGACGAGATTGCCGAGCTGTTGCGGCTCGACGATGGCACCCACTGCGAGGAGGCCAGCAGCCTGGCCGAACACAAGCTCAAGGACGTGCGCGAGAAGATGGCCGACTTGGCGCGCATGGAAACCGTGCTGTCTGAACTCGTGTGCGCCTGCCATGCACGAAAGGGGAATGTTTCCTGCCCGTTGATCGCGTCACTACAGGGCGAAGCAGGCCTGGCAAGGTCAGCTATGCCTTAGCGTGCTTTATTTTCCGTTTTCTGAGGTGCCCCCTAATAGTGTTCTTCCATTTCGGTAAAAATCCCTACCATGGATTCCCACTCGTCCGGGGGGTAATGACTCCAACTTATTGATAGTGTTTTATGTTCAGATAATGCCCGATGACTTTGTCATGCAGCTCCACCGATTTTGAGAACGACAGCGACTTCCGTCCCAGCCGTGCCAGGTGCTGCCTCAGATTCAGGTTATGCCGCTCAATTCGCTGCGTATATCGCTTGCTGATTACGTGCAGCTTTCCCTTCAGGCGGGATTCATACAGCGGCCAGCCATCCGTCATCCATATCACCACGTCAAAGGGTGACAGCAGGCTCATAAGACGCCCCAGCGTCGCCATAGTGCGTTCACCGAATACGTGCGCAACAACCGTCTTCCGGAGCCTGTCATACGCGTAAAACAGCCAGCGCTGGCGCGATTTAGCCCCGACGTATCCCCACTGTTCGTCCATTTCCGCGCAGACGATGACGTCACTGCCCGGCTGTATGCGCGAGGTTACCGACTGCGGCCTGAGTTTTTTAAATGGCGGAAAATCGTGTTGAGGCCAACGCCCATAATGCGGGCGGTTGCCCGGCATCCAACGCCATTCATGGCCATATCAATGATTTTCTGGTGCGTACCGGGTTGAGAAGCGGTGTAAGTGAACTGCAGTTGCCATGTTTTACGGCAGTGAGAGCAGAGATAGCGCTGATGTCCGGCGGTGCTTTTGCCGTTACGCACCACCCCGTCAGTAGCTGAACAGGAGGGACAGCTGATAGAAACAGAAGCCACTGGAGCACCTCAAAAACACCATCATACACTAAATCAGTAAGTTGGCAGCATCACCCGACGCACTTTGCGCCGAATAAATACCTGTGACGGAAGATCACTTCGCAGAATAAATAAATCCTGGTGTCCCTGTTGATACCGGGAAGCCCTGGGCCAACTTTTGGCGAAAATGAGACGTTGATCGGCACGTAAGAGGTTCCAACTTTCACCATAATGAAATAAGATCACTACCGGGCGTATTTTTTGAGTTATCGAGATTTTCAGGAGCTAAGGAAGCTAAAATGGAGAAAAAAATCACTGGATATACCACCGTTGATATATCCCAATGGCATCGTAAAGAACATTTTGAGGCATTTCAGTCAGTTGCTCAATGTACCTATAACCAGACCGTTCAGCTGGATATTACGGCCTTTTTAAAGACCGTAAAGAAAAATAAGCACAAGTTTTATCCGGCCTTTATTCACATTCTTGCCCGCCTGATGAATGCTCATCCGGAATTCCGTATGGCAATGAAAGACGGTGAGCTGGTGATATGGGATAGTGTTCACCCTTGTTACACCGTTTTCCATGAGCAAACTGAAACGTTTTCATCGCTCTGGAGTGAATACCACGACGATTTCCGGCAGTTTCTACACATATATTCGCAAGATGTGGCGTGTTACGGTGAAAACCTGGCCTATTTCCCTAAAGGGTTTATTGAGAATATGTTTTTCGTCTCAGCCAATCCCTGGGTGAGTTTCACCAGTTTTGATTTAAACGTGGCCAATATGGACAACTTCTTCGCCCCCGTTTTCACCATGGGCAAATATTATACGCAAGGCGACAAGGTGCTGATGCCGCTGGCGATTCAGGTTCATCATGCCGTTTGTGATGGCTTCCATGTCGGCAGAATGCTTAATGAATTACAACAGTACTGCGATGAGTGGCAGGGCGGGGCGTAATTTTTTTAAGGCAGTTATTGGTGCCCTTAAACGCCTGGTTGCTACGCCTGAATAAGTGATAATAAGCGGATGAATGGCAGAAATTCGAAAGCAAATTCGACCCGGTCGTCGGTTCAGGGCAGGGTCGTTAAATAGCCGCTTATGTCTATTGCTGGTTTACCGGTTTATTGACTACCGGAAGCAGT
This sequence comes from Providencia rettgeri, assembly GCF_023205015.1. Classification (NCBI taxonomy): domain Bacteria; kingdom Pseudomonadati; phylum Pseudomonadota; class Gammaproteobacteria; order Enterobacterales; family Morganellaceae; genus Providencia; species Providencia rettgeri. Next base: position 104,814 of record NZ_CP096259.1, read on the forward strand.
GTGACCGTGTGCTTCTCAAATGCCTGAGGCCAGTTTGCTCAGGCTCTCCCCGTGGAGGTAATAATTGACGATATGATCATTTATTCTGCCTCCCAGAGCCTGATAAAAACGGTTAGCGCCGGGGTTGGATTTTTCAGCGTTCCAGCTAAGGCTAAGGCATTCCTGTTCAAGCGCAAGCCGGGCTATAAAGCGCATTATCGCTTTACCCGTGCCCTTATTTCGATCGCACTGAGAAACATACAGCTCTTTAATATGCAGCTGACCGCTGTATCGGGGCGAGGGATAAAGAATATTGCAACATGCCAGGCCAGTAATGTTATTGCCGCAGCGCGCTCTGATCACCAGGGTACCGGAAAGCCGGTTGAATAACTTTTTACAGAGATAATCCTTCATCAACGCTTCCTGAATGATACCTTCGCCATAATAGGGGTCGTCTCAGAAAACGGAAAATAAAGCACGCTAAGCCGGTTGCAGAGGCCGTAGCGGCCTGAACTTCCCCGCGCCGATCTTGGCGCTGCTGCGCCATAGGTAATCACCGGTCAGGTTGATGTGCTCCCAGCCGAGTGGCGACAGGTACTGCAATAGCGAGTCATCGACGGCATGACCATTGCCGCGCAACGCATGCGCCGCACGCTCCAGGTAGACCGTGTTCCACAGCACGATGGCCGCCGTCACCAGGTTGAGGCCGCTGGCCCGGTAGCGCTGCTGCTCGAAACTGCGGTCACGGATTTCACCAAGGCGGTTGAAGAACACGGCACGGGCCAGCGCATTGCGCGCCTCGCCCTTGTTCAGCCCGGCATGCACGCGGCGGCGTAGCTCGACGCTTTGCAGCCAGTCGAGGATGAACAGCGTGCGCTCGATGCGGCCCAACTCGCGCAGCGCGACGGCCAAGCCGTTCTGGCGCGGGTAGCTGCCGAGTTTCCTGAGCATCAGCGAGGCCGTCACCGTGCCCTGCTTGATCGAGGTGGCCAGCCGCAGGATTTCGTCCCAATGGGCGCGGACGTGCTTGATGTTGAGCGTGCCGCCGATCATCGGCTTGAGCGCGTCATAGGCGGCATCGCCCTTCGGGATGTAGAGCTTGGTGTCGCCCAGGTCGCGGATGCGCGGCGCGAAGCGGAAGCCCAAGAGGTGCATCAGGGCGAAGACGTGATCGGTGAAGCCCGCCGTGTCGGTGTAGTGCTCCTCGATCCGCAGGTCGGATTCGTGGTACAGCAGGCCGTCGAGCACGTAGGTTGAGTCGCGCAGGCCGACATTGACCACCTTGGTGTGGAATGGCGCGTATTGGTCGGAGATGTGGGTGTAGAAAGTCCGTCCTGGGCTGCTGCCATATTTTGGGTTGATGTGCCCCGTGCTCTTTGCCTTGCTAGCGGTTCGGAAATTCTGTCCGTCCGATGATGATGTGGTGCCATCGCCCCAGTGCCCGGCAAAGGGATGCCGAAACTGAGCGTTGACCAGTTCAGCCAACGCTGTCGAGTACGTTTCGTCGCGGGTATGCCAGGCTTGCAGCCAAGCGAGCTTCGCGTAGGTCGTGCCGGGGCAGGACTCGGCCATCTTGGTCAGGCCCAGGTTGATCGCGTCGGCCAGGATCGTGGTCAACAACAGGTTCTTGTCCTTGGCCAGATCGCCCGATTTCAAGTGCGTGAAGTGCCGGGTGAAGCCCGTCCACTCATCGACTTCGAGCAGCAGTTCGGTGATCTTGACGTGCGGCAGGACCATGGCTGTCTGGTCTATCAGCGCCTGCGCGGTGTCGGGCACCGCCGCATCCAGCGGCGTGATCTTCAAGCCCGACTCGGTGATGATGGCATCCGGCAGGTCGTTGGCTGCCGCCATGCGGTTGACGGTGGCAAGTTGTGCTTCCAGCAGCGTCAGCCGCTCATGCAGATATTGTTCGCAGTCGGTGGCCACGGCCAGCGGCAATTCGCTGGACTGCTTGAGGCTGGTGAACTTCTCGGGCGGTACCAGGTAGTCCTCGAAGTCCTTGAACTGGCGTGAACCCTGCACCCAGATGTCGCCCGAGCGCAGGGAGTTCTTCAACTCGGACAGCGCGCACAGTTCGTAGTAGCGCCGGTCGATGCCGGCGTCGGTCATCACCAGTTTCTGCCAGCGCGGCTTGATGAAGCCGGTCGGTGCATCGGCTGGCAGCTTGCGGGCGTTGTCGGTGTTCATGCCGCGCAGCACCTCAATGGCATCAAGCACGTTTTTGGCGGCGGGCGCGGCCCGCAGCTTGAGCACGGCAAGGAATTCCGGTGCATAGCGGCGCAGGGTGGCGTAGCTCTCGCCGATGCGATGCAGGAAATCGAAGTCATCGGGTTGCGCGAGCTTCTGCGCCTCGGTGACGCTCTCGGCAAAGGAATCCCAGGACATGACGGCCTCGATGGCGGCAAACGCATCGCGGCCTGATTGCTTGGCGTCGATCAGCGCCTGACCGATGCGCCCGTACAGACGTACCTTGGCGTTGATGGCCTTGCCTGACGCCTGGAACTGCTGCTGATGCTTATTCTTGGCAGCGTTAAACAGCTTACCCAGGATGCGGTCGTGCAGGTCGATGATTTCGTCGGTGACGGTGGCCATGCCCTCGGTGGCCAGCGCCACGAGAGTGGCGTAGCGCCGTTGCGGCTCGAATTTGGCCAGGTCGGCGGGTGTCATCTGGCCGCCCTCGCGGGCAATCTTGAGCAGGCGGTTCTGGTGAACCAGCCGCTCGATGCCGGTAGGCAGATCGAGTGCCTGCCATGCCTTGAGGCGTTCGATGTGTTCCAGCATATGCCGCGAATTTGGCTTGGCCGGAGACTGGCGCAACCAAGCCAACCAGGTCGTCTTGCCGTTGTCCCGGCGCTTGAGCAGATCGTCGAGGCGGCGGCGATGCGCGTCCGCCAGTGGTTCGGCCAAGGCGTCGTAGATGCGCCGGTTAGCACGGGTGATCGCCTCGGCACTCGCCCGCTCGACGGCGTTGAGGGCGGGCAGAATGACCGACTGCCGCCGCAGGTGCCCGATCAAGGCGCTGGCCAGCACGATGCCTTTGTCGGTTTGCATCGCCAGCTCGGTCAGCATCTGGACGGCCTGCCGGTAATGGCTCATGGTGAAGGGCCGGAAACCGAACACGGTTTGCAGCTCGCTCAGGTGCTCGCGCCGGGTCTGCTCCCGCTGGCCGTACTCGTTCCAGCTTTCGACGCCGACCTTGAGCTGGTCGGCGACCAGCTTCAACAAGGGCGGGAACGGTAGTTCATCGACGCCCAGGATGACGCCGGGAAAGCGCAGGTAACAGAGCTGCACCGCGAAGCCCAGCCGATTGGCTGGCCCGCGCCGCTGTCGGATGATCGAGAGGTCGGTATCGTTGAATGTGTAATGTCGGATCAGGTCGTCCTTGGAGTCCGGCAACGCCAGCAGGCTTTCCCGCTCGGCGGCGGACAGGATGGAACGACGTGGCATATTTACTGATCCGTTCTCAAGTATTGATACAGGGTTTCGCGACTGATTCCGAATTCACGAGCAAGCTTGGTCTTTTGCTCGCCAGCCTCGACACGTTGGCGCAGTTCGGCAATACGCTCAGACGACAGGGATTTCTTCCTGCCACGGTAAGCCCCGCGTTGCTTGGCGAGCGCAATACCCTCGCGCTGACGCTCGCGGATCAGGGCGCGCTCGAACTCGGCGAACGCGCCCATCACCGAGAGCATCAGGTTCGCCATCGGAGAGTCTTCGCCAGTAAAACTGAGGTGTTCCTTGACGAATTCGATATGCACGCCGCGTTGTGTCAGCGTTTGCACGATCCGGCGCAAATCATCGAGATTGCGCGCCAGGCGATCCATGCTATGCACCACCACGGTGTCGCCGGTGCGGGCGAAGCTTATCAGCGCTTCCAGTTGCGGACGCTTGACATCCTTGCCGGATGCCTTGTCGCTAAAAGCGCGATCAACCTTGACGCCTTCCAGTTGCCGTTCCGGGTTCTGGTCGAAGGTGCTGACCCTGATATACCCAATGCGCTGTCCAGTCATGGAATTCCCTGCAAAATGTCAGGGAAGACTCTATGACCTTCAACGAGATATGTCAATAAATTCAAAATTCAATCCTATCCTGACGCAATTTACACATGGCATCTGACATCAGGTTAGGGTATGCCTCAATCTGACGGCTGCGAACCGCCAGGGACAGGCGCAATGTCAGATTCTGTCGCGGCCTTGGCGCGTGCCTGGAAGCGTTCATAGCAATCCAGCCCGCAGAAATGTTCGACGTATTCCGCGCCTTCCGGGGTGAAGGCGGCATCGAGCGGAATTTCTTTGCAGCATACGCAGCAGGTGGTGCAACTGGCAGTGTTCGGGGCGTTTGCGTTCATGGTGGTACTCCTCCAGATTGGTAGCGAAGCTCAAAGCTGCCCACTCTCGGCTGGCTGGGAAGCGGTCATGATCTTCCCTTGAAGGCCCGCAGCAGCCGCGTCACAGACAGGACAAACAAGCCGGTCAGCGTGAGGGCTGCAATACCCCAGTGCTCCCCGATGAACGCGCCGGCCGTCGTGCCGGCTAGCACAATGGCGAGAATCGGCAAATGGCAGGGACAGGTGAGCACGGCCAGCGCGCCCCACAAGTAGCCGGTGATCGGTTTGTGCGTCTCAGACGGCAAGTGCTCTGGGCTGTTCATGGCAGACTCTCCGCGTGCTGTGCCGGTTCGGTTGGCATGGCGGCCAGTTGCATTTCGAGGCTGGCCAGGGCCTCGCGCCGACGCTCGACGAGTTGCCGCAACACGGCAAGCTGCGCAGACGCACCGTCACCGTCCGCAGCATCCAGCGCCCGGCACAGCCGCGCCAGTGCGTCCAGGCCGATACCCGCTTCGAAGGCAGCCCGTACAAAGCGCAGCCGTTGCAACGCGGTGTCATCGAACAAGCCGTAGCCGCCCGTGGTGTACGCGACCGGCCGTAGCAATCCGCGCAGCAGGTAGTCGCGCACGATATGCACGCTCACCCCGGCATCAAGGGCCAGCCGGGACACTGTGTAGGCGCTCATTGAACACCTCCTTTTCCTCATCCGGCGCAGCACGAAAGCTGCTTCACGTCCTTGCTGAAGGTCTGCGCCGCGAGCTTCAGCCCTTCGACCATGGTCAGGTAGGGGAACAATTGGTCGGCCAGTTCCTGCACGGTCATACGGTTGCGAATGGCGAGCACCGCCGTCTGGATCAGTTCACCCGCTTCCGGGGCCACCGCTTGCACGCCGATGAGCCGTCCGCTACCTTCCTCGATGACCAGCTTGATGAAGCCGCGTGTGTCGAAGTTGGCAAGCGCACGCGGCACGTTATCCAGTGTTAGCAGGCGACTGTCGGTCTCGATCCCGTCGTGATGTGCTTCCGCCTCGCTGTAGCCCACGGTGGCGACCTGCGGGTCGGTGAACACCACGGCCGGCATTGCGGTCAGGTCCAGGGCCGCATCGCCGCCAGTCATGTTGATCGCCGCACGAGTGCCGGCCGCTGCCGCCACATAGACGAACTGCGGCTGGTCGGTGCAGTCGCCGGCCGCGTAGATGTTCGGGCTACTGGTGCGCATGCCCTTGTCGATGACGATGGCCCCCTGCGCATTGACGGCTACCCCCGCCGCTTCCAATGCCAGGCTGCGCGTGTTCGGTGTCCGGCCGGTGGCGACCAGCAGCTTGTCGGCGCGCAATTCACCGTGCGTGGTGGTCAGCACGAATTCACCGTCCATATGGGCGACCTGGCTGGCTTGCGTGTGCTCCAGCACCTCGATGCCCTCGGCACGGAAAGCGGCTGTCACCGCCTCGCCGATGGCCGGGTCTTCACGGAAGAACAAGGTATTGCGCGCCAGGGCCGTGACCTTGCTGCCCAGCCGGGCAAAGGCTTGCGCCAGCTCCAGCGCCACCACCGACGAGCCGATTACGGCAAGGCGTTCGGGAATGGTGTCGCTCGCCAGGGCCTCGGTGGAAGTCCAGTAGGGTGACTCTTTCAAGCCCGGAATCGGCGGGACCGCCGGGCTGGCACCCGTGGCGACCAGGCAGCGGTCGAACATCACGACGCGCTCGCCACCCTCGTTCAAACTAACGATAAGGCTCTGGTCGTCCTTGAAACGCGCTTCACCGTGCAGAACGGTGATGGCTGAATTGCCGTCCAGGATGCCTTCGTACTTGGCATGACGGAGTTCTTCGACACGGGCCTGCTGCTGGGCCAGCAGCCGCTCGCGCAAGATCGTCGGCGGTGTGGGTGGCATGCCGCCGTCGAATGGGCTTTCCCGGCGCAGATGGGCGATGTGGGCGGCGCGGATCATGATCTTGGACGGCACACAACCGACGTTGACGCAGGTGCCGCCGATGGTGCCGCGCTCAATCAGCGTGACCTGCGCGCCTTGCTCGACGGCCTTCAGTGCTGCCGCCATCGCGGCTCCACCGCTACCAATGACGACGACCTGCAACGGGCGTTCGTTGCCACTGGGCTTATCAGCGGCCCCTATCCAGCCGCGCATCTTGTCGAGCAGGCCGGCGCGGTTGTCCGTCGGTGGCGCATCGGCAAGCGTTGCCTCGTAGCCCAGTCCGGCCACGGCGGTAGTCAGCGCATCCGATGACGTGCCCGCCTCAATGGCGAGTTGCGCTGTGCCCTTCGGATAGGACACCAGCGCCGATTGCACGCCGGGCACTTTCTCCAAGGCTTCCTTGACGTGAGCCGCGCACGAGTCGCAGGTCATCCCGGTGATTTTCAGGGTGGTCATGTATTTTTCCTTTTCTGTGGTGGCTACGGCTGTTGCCGTCAGCCACGTTGTTCTGGCAATTCACAGCTGTCCGGCCCGCAGCGGCGATGTGCTGGCGAGATGAAATCCCAGACCGACACCCCAACCATCAAGGCCAGGCCGACATAGAGCAGTCCACCGCTCTGCCAGCCGTAAGCCCGCATTAAAAACACCGCTGCCAGCACCAAGATCGGGCCTATCGTGCCGAGCGCCGTGCGTCGCCACTGTCGATGATTGAGCCAAGCGATAGCATTGGCGAGTAACGCGATGCCGGCGAACATCGGCAGCAGGATGCCAATGAATAGCCCCTCGTACTGGCTCAAGAAGCCCAGTCCGATGGCCGCGCCAAAGCTGGCGATGGCAGGAAAACAGGCGGCGCAGCCCATCGCGGAAACGACGCTGCCGAGCGCGCCGGTTTTGCCAGCGATGCGCGTGATGAGTCCCATGTGTCGCTCCCGAGTTCGGTTAACGGATCAGCGTTTGAGGCTGGACGGATAGCCCGCGTCCTCGGTCGCCTTGGTCAACTTCTGGACGTTGGTCTTGGCATCGTCGAAGGTGACGACGGCCTGGCGCTTGTCGAAACTTACGTCGGTCTTGCTCACGCCCTCAACCTTGGAAAGCGCGTGCTTGACAGTGATCGGGCAAGAGGCGCAGGTCATGCCAGGCACGGACAGCGTGACGGTCTGGGTGGCGGCCCACACGGGGGCAACAACGGCAGCGAGGGCGAGGGCGGCAAACAGTTTTTTCATGATGAACTCCTGTGATTAATAGAAAAATGGCATGACGTAGGGAAATCCGAGCGAGACCAGGACCAGCGCGGCCACGATCCAGAAAATGAGCTTGTAAGTAGCTCGCACTTGGGGAATCGCGCAGACCTCACCCGGTTTGCAGGCTTGCGCCGGGCGGTAGATGCGCCGCCAGGCGAAAAACAGCGCGACCAGCGCTGCGCCGATGAAGATCGGGCGATAGGGTTCCAGCACCGTCAGGTTGCCGATCCATGCCCCGCTGAACCCCAAGGCGATCAAAACCAGCGGCCCCAGGCAGCAGGCCGACGCAAGAATGGCGGCCAGCCCACCGGCGAAGAGCGCGCCGCGCCCGTTTTGTGGTTCAGACTTTTGTGGTTCAGACATACGCTTGTCCTTTCAAATTTGGTTTGGATAGCTTAAGCTTACTTCCGTAGTTATGTACGGAGTCAAGCGATATGCAAATTAATTTTGAGAATCTGACCATTGGCGTTTTTGCCAAGGCGGCCGGGGTCAATGTGGAGACCATCCGGTTCTACCAGCGCAAGGGCCTGCTGCCGGAGCCAGACAAGCCCTATGGCAGCATTCGCCGCTATGGCGAGGCGGATGTAACACGAGTGCGGTTCGTGAAATCGGCCCAGCGGCTGGGCTTTAGCCTGGACGAAATCGCCGAGCTACTGCGGCTGGAGGATGGCACCCATTGCGAGGAAGCCAGCGGCCTGGCCGAGCACAAGCTCAAGGATGTGCGCGAGAAGATGGCCGACTTGGCACGCATGGAGGCCGTGCTGTCTGAACTGGTGTGCGCCTGCCATGCGCGGAAAGGGAACGTTTCCTGCCCGCTGATTGCGTCACTGCAAGACGGAACGAAGCTCGCTGCATCGGCGCGGGGGAGTCACGGGGTGACTACGCCTTAGCGTGCTTTATTTTCCGAATTCTGAGACGACCCCTGTAAGTTTCGCACCTGTATTTGTTAAGCTCTTATTTGTATGTTGGCATATTTGGTTGTGATACTTTCTTTCTAAGAACAGGAGTTCCATGTCATGCTTGATAGCTATATTGGTTCATTGCTGAAGTACCTCCACCAGCTTGACTCTCTTTTTCGAGATACAAAGGTAATTTCAGCCCTTACCTGTGTCATTCCACCGGTAGAAAAAGGTTGTGATGATATCGGTAAATGCATTGAGCCGGTTGTGAATTGGGGTCCTCATGCCTATACATCGGTTATCTCATGTTGGCAGGACTTATACATTTCTCCGTTGTACTCACAAAAGTTTGCGAGGCGAACAGCCGGATATGTACAGTTATCAACTGCGGCTATGGAACTTGCTGATCATCTAATCAAAATTAATACCGTAAAAAACAATATCAGAAGCTCGGTTGTCGCACTGCCAAAATCTGAGCGTTTCACCATTTTGCGTAAACATCTGAGCAACGTAATGACACTGCATTTGTACCGGAACATTCCTGTATTTAACTCTGACGATGTGATCACTCATGCATCATATACGTGGGGATTAAAAGGACTCATGCAGAAAACAGACCCTGTTAAGCTTTATCAGCTCATAGCAGACATAGCAAAAGGCAACGCTGAGTTACAGGACTTAATGGATAAAATCCAAGAGTGCCCTGCTAATAGGCTCAGAATAAAGCGTAGCGTTACGCCGCAGCCGATCTGCAACCTAACCTTTTCCAGTGGGAAAAAACGCTGCATAAACGCTCCTGTGCCGTTTTTGATAGTGCAGGATCAGGATTTTAAAGTAAGTCCCCTGCCATTGTTTACTGCTGAAGCAGACAGACAGGAGCGTTCTGACAAACACAAAACGACTCTCCTTGGCGTGTTTAGGGGGCAACAGATAATTAAGTTGGAAAAATGATGAAGAAAAAAACACAACGGGAATTCTCAACCGCTCGTTTTTACTTTTGTGCTTCAATTGCCATGTTTTCGTTGATGGGGTGCGGCTCATTGGAGGAACGTGAAAGAGCTGCGTTTGAACTCGTAACAAATGAACCAAACCAAGAGAATATTCAATCTTATCTGAAGCTGGCTGAAGAACTACAAAGAAAGCAGGTTGATGAAGCCAGACAAGCGGCAGATGCGGCTACGTATGAGCGAGACAAAGAGCTCAATGAATATTTCAAACAGTATGGAAGGACCTATAAAAAATGATGAACAACACAGCGTTGTTACAGCACATAGCCTCTGAGTTTATAGCCCATTCAGGAGTTCCTGCGAAACCGGCATTTGATAAAATTAGTGCAGGTGATGAAACATTCATTAATGAACTGTCACCATCGGATCTGCTTGAACTATTCGAAAACCCCCTGCCTATTATCATCAATACTTTGACCGGTGAACCTCATTCCGCAATACATAGCCACAGTGACGATATCTTGCCCGACTGTACAAACTATGCATATGGGATAGGGTATGAGTCTGCTACTGCTTTGTTTGTATTGGTAGAAGGAATTGAGAGTTACTATCTCGCGCTTAAAGCAAAAGTATATCTGAAAAACCAAAATTATTTGCCGTTCCTGATAAAATTTAACGGTTTAGACAAACATCCTGACTGCCAAAATCTATACTATTAATCACAGAGAAATCATTATGAAATTAGCCTACCCACGTACCAAAGAAAACTACACCCTTAAAGTATTACGTTTGTATGCCCTTACTGAAATATTTGTAACCCCGCCAGTTGTGACCGGTGATATCTATACAGTAGATCTAGCACTGCTGCATATTATGACCCCTAACAATCACTTTAAAGATGAAAGTAAAATAGCGTGTCTAAAACATTCTTATATACATGGCGAAAAGGTTTCACCACTATTGGTTTCAGTCGTCATTGTTGATGGGCTCCCTAAACTGGCTGTTTTGGATGGATACCAGCGTTACTGCGCACTGATGGAGATAGTTGCTGAAGGTGGTCAAATTGAAGGAGTGGACGTAAAAGAAGCGTGATGCTGGTGGTGATTATGTCGAGTGTGGTTCTGAAGGTTAGAATGATTCTACATAGCTGAAGTTACGCACCTAAACCACTAGCTTGATATTTTCTCATTTTAAGAACACAATACTGTTTATTTGTACAGTATTGGGCAGGGTATGAAATTAACCATATGCAACGTTGAGAAAACACTTCCACTTCCTTATTTCGGGGATCTAGTACAAGCCGGTTTCCCGTCACCGGCGAGTGATTACTTAGAGGACCGTATTGATTTAAACACTTTACTGATCAAGCACCCATCAGGCACATACTTTTTACGAGTATCTGGTACTTCTATGATGGACGCACAGATTCTAGATGGAGATATCGTCATAGTTGATAGTTCGATTGATGCAAAACACGGAGATATCGTTATTGCTTCACTCGATGGAGAGTTTACGATAAAACGGTTACAAACCAGCCCTGTTACTGCCCTTATACCCATGAACAGCAACTACTCACCAATATACATCAATGAGGGTGAAGAATTGAGTATATTCGGCACCGTGACCTACATTATCCACAAGGCAAGATAATGTTTGCCTTAGTTGATGTAAACAGTTTCTACGCCAGTTGTGAGCGCATTTTTCGCCCTGATATTGCCAATAAGCCAGTTATTGTTTTATCAAACAACGATGGTTGTGTTATTGCACGTTCAAAGGAAGTGAAGTTGCTTGGGATCAAAATGGGGGCTCTATACTTTGAGATTCAGTCTCTGATTAAAAAGCATGATATTCAGGTGTTTAGTAGTAACTACGCCCTTTATGCTGACATCAGCAACCGAGTCATGGACACACTATCTGGTTTTGCCCCAAGAGTAGAAACGTATAGTATCGACGAGCAGTATCTAGATATGACCGGCATGTCTAGAAACTTTCCTTTAGAAGATTACGGTCGCAAGATACAACAACGAATTTTGCAGATAGCTCATGTACCGGTCGGTGTTGGTTTTGCTCAAACTAAAACACTGGCTAAACTGGCAAACCATGCTGCTAAAACATGGACCAAAACAGGCGGTGTAGTCGATTTGAGTGCTACTTCACGTCAGAAACGGCTCATGTCCCTTGTGCCTGTTAATGAAGTATGGGGTGTGGGTAGAAAAATAAGTAACCGGCTAAATGCTATGGGGATAGTTACAGCGCTTGATTTGGCTAGGGCTGAAACAACCATGATCCGTAAAACATTCGGTGTGGTTGTAGAACGCACTGTGAGAGAGCTGAACGGTGAATCTTGCATCGAGCTTGAAGAAGTAGCAAAAACTAAAGAGCAAATCATTTGTTCACGTTCATTTGGGAAAAAAATTGAGCTCTATGAGCATATGCATCAGGCTATCTGCGAGTATTCAGAGAGAGCAGCAGAGAAACTTCGAGCTGAAAAACGAGTCTGTTCCTTTGTTTCTGTTTTTATCCAAACCAGCCATTACGCCAGCGGACCTCAATACTACAACCACCGTTCTGAACGGTTAGAATATCCAAGTGCTGATACAAGAGACATAATCAATGCAGCAGTGCGTCTGTTAAAGACCATCTGGAAATCGGGGGTTAAATATCACAAAGCTGGCATCATGCTCACTGATTTTTCTGATCCATCAGTTACTCAACTTAATTTATTTTCTGATAGTAAACCCTACAAAGGAAGTGAACAATTGATGAAAACCTTGGACCAGATAAATAATCGAGGTGTTAGCAAAATATGGTTCGCTGGAAAAGGAATGGACAAAAGCTGGCGCATGAAGCGAGAAATGCTTTCACCGGCATACACTACGAGAATATCAGATCTTCCCGTAGTAAAGATTTAGAGGAAATGCTATCCGTTCACGATGTCTGATACAGAGTTATATATTATAGATCGTAAAGTTGATGTTGTATTTGAGCTTAATATTGATGAAGTCTGACATAAGTATCAAATTCCAGTTATATACCTGCCGATAATCCACCAGCGTATTTAGCAGGTTTCACCGCAATCCTGCATATTGCTTCAACCAAGATACCTAAGTTGAGAACGTCTTTCGTTTAGAATTATATTCATATTTCTGAACATTATTAAGATAATGAAACAATCATTATCAATTTATGATTATTGCGATATGTCATTGATATAATTATCTTTAATCATTTTACCCTCTGGAGTTGTTCGTCTTTAACTAATTGATAACAGTGCACATAAATCGAAATGATGCCGTTTTCCCTATGTAACTAAGGAAAATAGAAAATCCTGTGTGATAGCCTTACGTCGAATAAAAATAATACCTAGTTACACAATGACAAGGCGAGGACTATGAATACTAACGCAGCAATTTCTACGAATAGCAGTCAACAAAATTCGAATATAAGCAAGGTACTTCTCAATGACCTACCCTACCCTACGCTGAAGAAAAATACTGAAGCGCACAATATCTCAACATTACGTAAAATGTCTGATGCCTTTGAGGAAAAGGTGTGTTCGCGTGGTGATATTTATCGCGTTAACGTTGAGTTACTGTATGTACAGGAAGGCTTCAATCTTCGGGAGATCGATACTGAACATGCTGGACGTATCAAGAATTCGTATGTATCAGGTGTTTATGTTCCACCTATCGTTGTGAAAGTTATAACGGTTGATAATCTGCCACGCTTACAGATTATTGATGGACACCACAGATATTGCGCTCTACGCATGGCAATGGAAGAAGGCTGCACGATTAAGGGCGTATACGTCACGGAGTTCTCAGGCAGTCAGCAACTCGAAATCGTCAATATGCTGACATCTTCAGAAGGAAAACCTTTAGCTCCGTTAGAAAAAGCTGATGGTTTCCATCGTTTACTTAGTATGGGATGGGAAAAAAAGGAAATTGCACGATATACGAATACAAGTGTTGTTACGATCAACAGATTATTACGCTTGTTCCGAGCAGATTACAGAATCACTGATCTTGTCAGGAAGAACCTGATTACTTCAGATTTAGCTATAGAAATACTGCTTGAGTGTGAAGAAACGAATCAAGAGGCATATGATGTGATCATTGCCGGATTGCAAAAGGCAACTGATAGCGGCAAAAATAAAGTTACACGGAAATTTGTACCTTCGGCGAAGAAAGTACCTTTTTCAAAAAAAGAAATACATTCTGTGTTTTCACAATTAAGTGAAATCCGCACAACTATTCACGAAAAAGTTGCTGATATTCAAGAAAATGATGAAACAGTAACGGTCGAAATGCCAGTAACAATTGTGACCCTGCTTAATGATGTACTTCAGAAGTTTGCGAATGATGAATCAGCCGCATCTAATGATGATGAGAACGAACCGCATGAAACCGAATCTAACACTGAAGCTATTCAGGCTTAACTATGGAATTACTTAACAAAGTCCAACTGATCGCAAGATTAGGTTCGTCACCGAAAGATAATCTGAAGTATTCAGAACGTAACGGTGAGGCAATGACCTACTTCTCTGTTGCAATTAATCGACATGACTCGAAAGGAAACTCGATTACAGATTGGTTTAACATTAGTGCATACGGAAAAATAGCAGAAATAGCAGCTAATTTTGGTCAGAAAGGACAACTTGTTTACATCGAAGCAAGGCTACAACCGGCTAATAACTCCTGTTCTATAATAATGAATTACCAGACAGGTGTGTTTAGAGTATTACCTAATAGTAAAAATACAAATGCAGGAGAGCAGAATGGCTAAGGCAGACCAAATTTCAAATTGTAACGTTCAAAATCCTAATTATGTGATGGCAGAAATGAAACGAGATCAAACAGTTCTAAACTATGCCCTATTTAAAGCGCGTGAGAAGCTATACGAGCTCAAACACCTAATGAATACGTCACAGTGCAGTGAAAGTGAAATTATGCGCTATAACGGGGTACTGGAGATGCTGGATAGCATATTTTCATCAGATGAAAAGGAACGTCAGAACTTATATCACTCTATGATCATGTCTGGTGTACAAATCATGTCCGGTAAGTTAAGTGGTGAGAATAGACAAGCCGTATTAGAAGCAACGACACCAGATCAGTTGGATGAGGTTTTAAAAGCCTCGGAAAATGAGGTATGGACTGAGTTGCAACTGCTATGTGAACAGCAGAACAACCTAAACTAAGAATCCAAAATGAAACTTACAATATCCTTGCCTTTCATTCTGATAACTACGCTGATCTCAGTGCCAGCGTTGGGTAATAGTTATTCTGCAATGGAAGGGATTGAAGGACAGCGATATTCTGATTTAGAGAAATACAAAGCCAACTGTCCAGCTTGTATGAGTGTTGTACAAAACATTAAAGATATCCGCTATCAGGTATGTGCGCAGTCAGTGACGGCAGATGATGTGATAGTTAGGGACCCTTTATATGGCTATCTGAATAGTTTGAAATTCATGTTGAATGATGATGCTTATAAACAGGTATTGACAATCATTGGTCATGAGAAGGATTGTTCTAATAGTATGAATTGGCTAGAAAAGGCTAATTCAAAGATCGAGCCACAGCTAAACAAGGCATATTGACGGCTATGTGCTGCGCTTTGTACCTCTATTTTTTCTGCCCTGCCAAAATGACAGCCAAAAAAAAACGCCACAATGTGGCGTTATAACCCTAGTGTTGGTACTTATTATAATCATATAACGTATGGCAAAACTAATTATACACATAAACACTCATGTGTATATGTGTTAATGTGTTAATGTGTATTTGTGTGTGATTCGTCACATATACACGTATGTGTTAATGTGTGTATACACATATAAAAATATTTTAGGCTTTATAGGTAATCAACCTAAAATCTAAGTGAAGAATTAAATCACAGGTACAATAATAAAAAGCAAAAACACTACCAGTTAAAGTAGAGGACCGGAGCATGTTTGTTTTTAATGAAGAAACATTCCAACGAAACCCGAGCAACCCATGTCCAGATAATGAATTCAATAGTGACGTGATTGATTTTATAAAGGAAATAAGACGGTTTTATCCTGAGTTAGAGCATTGGAGCAATACCGGTGTGCTGTTTGCTTGGGAAGCATATCTACAAGATATATATGCGGTCGGTTGGACTGAATTGGTACGCAAGAGAGAGAACGGCTTTCTCGCGTACTGTTACATAACGCAGTTACGACCAAGCCTTGATTTTGGTGGAACAGGAACATACAACACTGAAATTTGGGATCTTGGAGAGCAAGAGCCGTGGAACAAACAACCATTGCCAAAACTACCAGATTGGGTCGAATAGTCGAGCATGAGACACTTCTGTTTTGAATTTTACATAGTGAAACTGAGATAAAAGTGCAATAAAAAGGGATGAAATATCATCCCTAGAAAAACACTACCTATTCATTTTGCTTCAGCCACTGATGAACATAATCTGATATTACATCTTTCATGGTGGTGTTTCGTTTGACACATGCAGCTTTGAATCGAATTTGAGTATCTTCATCAAGATCTACATTTATACGTTTTGTTTTTGTACTTTTTTCAAGAATTTTATCTAAGTCTCTGTTTTCACCGAACTTCATCTTTTGTGAATTTGATGATTCATTTACTTTTTCTAGTGCCATAAAGTATCTCTTTTAATTTAAACACATATACGCTTTTGTGTTTTAGCGCTTATGTGTAAATACACGTTTGTGTTTATGTGTTAATGCACGTTTGTGTTTATGTGTTAATGCACATTATGACTCAAAAATAGTCAGAATTTCTTTGGTTAGTATTTCAATCTCGCCTTTTGCATTTCCATCATTAGTTTCAAAAATACTCTTACCATCCAGAATAGATTTGATATAGCTCTGCCGTTGAGAAATGGCTGTTTTGAAAGAAGGTAAGCCGGTATCTTTGAGGTTGTCTTTTAATACTTGCAACATAGTAGTTTGGTCAATTTTGCGAGTGATCAGGAACCTAGCTTCTACTTTGCGGCTGTATGCCTGAGCTTCAAGAACTGATGTAACACTACCGGCTGCGGAAAAATCAAGAGGGCTTGGCGAGACTGGAATTATAACAAGGTCACTAACCATAACCGCTGCTGAAGTAATTACAGAAAGCGAACCAGCACCATCTACAATGACAAAATCATAATCACTTAGATCCTTACGGATGCTATAAACGTCTTTCTCACTGGCTGCGGTGAAAACATCATAATCACAGTTCCCTTCTTTAGACCAGTTAGATAGGCTCATTTGAGGGTCTGTATCGACAACCGCTAACGAATAACCGGCTCTTTGCATAGCAGTAGCAACGTTTATGACGGTGGTTGTTTTTCCAGACCCGCCTTTCGGATTTAAAAAAGAAATAACCTTCACTGGAAACCCTCATATGTGTGTTTGTGTTTTGTTCATTATCTAAGTAAGCCTAAAAATAATCAATGTGTATTTGTGTATATGTGTGTTTGAGCATAAACACATAGACACATACGGACCTTATCAAACTCACACTTTATATGTGACATAAAGACACATACACTTATGTGTTAATGTGTTTATGTGTTTATGTGTTTATTATAATCAACAATGTTGATACATTGAAATTGGGGTGCTACTATTAAAACTCGGACGTTGAATTGTAGAGGTGATAAATGGCTCAGGTCACAGTAAAAAAATGGGGCAATAGCCCGTCTGTACGGCTTCCTGTTGCAATCATGCAAAAAGCGGCACTTAGCGTTGATGATACGGTTGAAATAGCGGTAGAAGAAGGTCGTATCATCATTACGCCAGTTAAAGCGGTAGAATACTCATTAGATAATTTGTTAGCCGGTATCACACCGGAGAATATCCATGAGAAAGTAGACTTCGGAGCTCGAACAGGTAAGGAATTAATTTAATGGTATCTCGATACGTACCTGATTCTGGCGATTTGATTTGGATTGACTTTGATCCAGTTGAAGGACATGAGCAGGGCGGTCATCGTCCAGCAGTTGTCCTTAGCCCTTTTGCATACAATAATAAAGTAGGGCTCTTACTATGCGTACCATGTACAACTAAAGGCAAAGGCTATCCATTTGAATGCGAACTCTCGAACGAAAGAGACAGCTACGCATTAGCGGATCAAGTTACATGTGTTGACTGGAGAGCTCGTAAAGTTACTAAAAAGGGCAAAGTGGAGGCATCAGAACTGGCAGAGATAAAAGCTAAAGCAAAGGCGTTAATAGGATAGATATAATACTTATAAGGGTTATGGGATAGAATGGAAAATGAGACACTACACACAGCAACAGGTAATCAAACTCCTTTAGATAATGCTGTATCGTCATTAAACTCTATTTTAGATGTTATTTTCACAGTAAATGATTATGTTTTATTTTTTATAATTTTAATAATAATTTTCGCTAAATCGAAGTCAAGACTATTCAAATTGGCTTTTGGTTATTCTGGTATATCAGTTGTATTTTTACTCTCTAGCTATTTTCTCAGGGATGATTTACTGTTTGATATTAATAATACACCGCGATTCGGATTATTGATGATCAATATCGGCATGATTACAACAGCATTATATTTAATATACTGGCTTATCTATCTATTCAACGAAAGTGGTATGATTGATAGCAAAAAGAGTGAGCCATAGCTAACCGAAAAAGGGTGCTTGTATCACCAACCCATCGTAATCTGTAAAAGAGAAAATGTGGGGTTTCCCCCCACAAAAGCAACACTACTAATTACATGATAGTGTTGCCTGAACCACCGTACCTCCGCTTGTAAAATTGAGTGAACATAAACGATCACGCATTAACAAAGAGAAGCACAGAACTGTGATACACACAGTAATCAGCCCTATCAGGGCAAATTTGCTCATTTCTCTTGACTCCTTGAGTAAAAGGAGACAGAATCAAATTGCAACGTTTGTAGACTGCCTCGAGTTAAGGATTATTCCTAATTCGGGGCTTTCGTCTTTTTGGCTCTTGGCTATGCTCGAACCAAAACGATTCAAGCACCCAAGGCAATATTAGCAGATTATTATTAAGAGACATACTGTTAATTGAAAATTATAATACTATATTTTAATTATGTTTTTTGCTTTCTTAATAAAGAATTTATCCAATAAAACGGTTATTAATATCAATATAACAAACAAATCAACCTATAATTAACAACAGCCTCTAAGGAAAAATATTTTATTGAATTACCACATTATCTAAAAAAACAGCCAAATGTAGATATTCAATTTCATCAAGGTTAGTAAGACTTGATTTTGAATTTAATAATTCCATTTTAATTTCATTTGAAAGATGGTCTAACAGAATCCTATCAACATTAGATAATCGACCTATTTTGTCCTCTGCCGGAAAATTTAAAATAATATATCCTGCATCAGTGATTTTAGATATTATCTCGTAATCTTTCCTTGATATTTTAATCTTTTCAGGTTTGATTTTCGGTTTTGTTTTTATTCCTTTCCTTTCATTATCAAGGCGTTTCAGCCATTCCCTTTTATAAATTCCCCCATTTTGGATAACTCTGACTCGCCACTCTACTGACTCAAAATCTGAAAGTCGATTAAAATCATTTTTATCTATATTTTTCAAGGGGATAAATCTATCCCCAATTATAAACCGAAAGATTTGTTTAATCATGTATATCTATCTCTCTTTGAATTTCAAATATATTTCAGAATTAAACTAAAAAAACGAAATACATTAAATTTAGTTACTTATGACAAATTTGTAGAAATTTAAAGAACGAATATCAAAGCAAAAATCAGGATTAACAACAAAATTGAAGCAACTAAGTAGGCAATAACTTTGCTTGTTGCTCCATTTTGGTTATAGGTAATCAAAAAGATATTTGCACCAGATAGAATATATAATAGAACAAAGAAGAATCCATTTAATCGAATTGAACCTTCAAATAGAAACATACCAAATAAAATAAAAACCATTATTGAAAATACAAGACTGATTACCATTTCTAGTTTTTTTAAATTCATCACAACCTCTTTAATTAATTGTAGAGTTTACAAGAATATCACTTCATCGACTGATTATATCTATCAATAGCCGCATCGTAATAATCCTTATCTACTTCAATACTGTAACTTTCATCACCTAGTACGTAGAGAATTTTATAATCTCGCTCGATGGTTCGATAAATTTTTAACTGGCTATATCGCTTTCCATCTTTCACGGCTTTCTTATTAAAATCGGATTTGAATATGTAAACTAATAACATTACGAATGCTAGACAGATCCAAAATGTAATAACCAAACCAAAGCCCAAGTCATTTACCGCTGACATTATCCCTCTCCGAAACAGTTAGGTAATTAGTAATGTAAAAATCATTATTAGTTTTATGAACTTACAACGTAATTTCATTATACAACAATTTAAAGATTGCAAGCCTTTTAATGCGTACTAATACCGATATTTTAGCTATTCGATGATAAATACCTGTGCTACCCTTTACTCGGTTAAATATGTATTTAATGTAGTAACTTAAAATCTTTTCTGATTTCTGGCGGGTATTGCTGATTGACGCACCAGAATCAACCATTATTTTGAGACAAATTTTCTACACCAAGAGGGTACAGATGGGAGAGTTAATATTACGTGACGGTGTAACAAGTATTGTTGATGTCAATAACATGACGAAAAACACCCACAATCCAGCGACCAGTTATTTGTTACGGCTGCGTTCCAAGCAGAGTCAAAAGACAATGCGCTCCTGCCTTGTATCGGTGGTCAAATTATTTCGGTCTACCGACCCGTTCACCTTTGATTGGTCCATCATGGATCGGGATTCAGTCCAGTTGGTACTCCAAAAATTGCTACTGGAGAAAAAGACCCCAAATAGTATCAACTTGGTTCTGAGTGCCATTAAAGGCGTTGCTGAAGAAGCCAGAGCATCACGGATCATCGACAGTGATACCTATCAGGATATTCGCACCGTCAGGCGCATCCGTGGTAATCGCATTGGCAGAGGCAGATCACTGAGTAGTAGCGAAATAATTGCGATTTATCAGTATCTTGACAGCCAAAATTCCGCTGTTTCGATACGTGATGCTGCGATTGTTTCGTTAATGCTCGGGTGTGGTTTACGGCGTGCAGAAGTTACTTTATTAGATATTGATGATATCAATTTTGATAATAATGCCGTTAAAATCATGGGAAAGGGTAATAAAGAAAGAACAAATTTCATGCCAAATGATACTGTACGGCGTACTCGCATGTGGATAGAAACCGTCAGAGGGGATCATGCCGGTGCAATTTTCACCCGTATACGTAAAAATGATGATGTAACATGCGATAGAATAACCACAGATGGTTTACGATATATTATTGAAAAATTAGTAAAAGATTCAAATTCTGAGTCATTTACACCCCATGACTGCCGCCGAACATATGGAACAAAACTGTTAGAGCTTGGTGAGGACCTGTTAACTGTCAGGGAGGCTATGGGGCACAGTAGCGTAGCGACCACACAGCGGTATGACAAACGAGGTATAACACGCTTAGAAGCTGCTGCAAGGAATCTTATATACTAATGATAGGATGGAAAAATGAGATCTGAAACGCACATTACCGAAACAGAAGCAAAAAAAATTGTTAATAACCAGATACCTAGCGATAAGTGGGTGTTACGTTCAATTGATGAACGTGACTATGGGACAGACTTCATGATTGAAATATTTGAAAACAATAATCCAACGGGTGATTGTTTTTTTGTACAATCTAAAGGAACTGTCAGTTCATTTGATGAAACTGTAAAACTAAGTTTTCCTGTTAAAACAATAAAATACGCATTATTATTTAACGTTCCTTTTTTTATATTTTACACATCAATACCATCAAATGAAACTAAATACATATGGTTACAAAAGTATGTGGAAATACACCTTAATAATAAAAATAAAAAATGGCAGCAACAAGAATCAGTGACAATCACATTCCCTGAAGAAAATGATCTATCCTCGAATATTGAAAAAGTAAATGAACTATTAACGAATCACCGCGCAACGTCACAAAGTTTAGCATTTCTAAAAGTATATGAAGAACTAGTGTTTCACGCTAGAAATGTTTTATCTGGTGAATTTGGAGTGGGTCATACTTGTGTTATTTACTGTTACAAATTAGCAAAATTAAATTGGTTAATTAATTATCTAGCATCTAATACTTGTGTGAATATCGAAAGAATGAGTATTTTCAATATGAAAGATGCATTTGAAGAAATTGCAAGTACAAATATTATTGACAATGAAAACAGGAACATAATTACTGAACAATTAAAATTATTGAGCGAATTGAAACAAATTATTATATCAACAGAATCAAGGGAAGAACTAGGCTGTGAAAATTACGGTTTATTCCCATTTTAATTACATCAAGTGAAATAAACATGCGAAATCTAACGGTATGGACATTATCTGAAATAACAAAACTATTCGGAACCATTAATGAGCCGTTTTTCATCGAAAAGATATGCAGATTTACCGGACGTAGTGTAAATGATGTCCTCTCAAAATTATTGAACATGGGGTTGTGTGAAATAAACTATAAGGATAATAAGATATCTACGGCTAGGAATACTAATTTAAATCACCTCATTCCTCATTCATCATTTATTCCTAAATTATTAGAACTTGGTTGGATATATGAGTTATCAAACAGGGAGGAATCTCTTAAAGCCCCCAAGTGGTGGGTAAGTAATGATCAATTCCCTATGAGCAACACTAACGATTTGAATCGTAATGAAACAGTATGGGTTAATGAAGAAATTCATACAGTTATCTCCATGATACAAAACAAGATGAACCTAAGCTCAATCGCAGATAAGATACATAGAAATCAATCATCTATTACCGCAATGTTAATAGATCTTGGTATTTTAGAATGCATTGATAAACAAGAAATCTTTTTGTCTGAAGTTAACGAATTGAAACTTTCAAAGTATACATTTAATAATGCGCTTGTTCTTATTAATCATGGATGGGTTGTTACCAACAATAATTTATCTGCGCCTAATTGGTGGATTGAAAATAACAAGGATAATGAGAATGTTCATAATAGCCACTACGATGAAAGGAAAGAAATAACCGGTAGTGATAGCAGACAACTGTATATGTTTGTTAAATCAGAATTAGAGGGCATACTAAACACTATTCATGAAAATAAGCGTATCGAAGAATTGTTAGATGTAACGTATTTAGGTTATACACTTGCAGATTTAACGACCTACATTGGTATTACTTCAGTTAGGGCAGCAGGACAGGTCACAAAGAACAATAAAACCCACATGAGCTATTTTATGGATAAACCTTATAATATAAAGAAAATGTTGATTAACTTTGGTTGGAAAGTTTCAGATGATTCATTAGCAGCACCTGAATGGTGGTCTAATGAAGAATAAATACATCTCTTTCATACAGATTATTTTTTTTACCGTTGCTTGTGTATATCCAGCGTATTTATTAATACGCAGAAAAAACATAATTGATATTTCCATATTAATATTTATTGTATTAATTGCAGTAATTGGAGATTTTATAGAGTGCATAACATTAATTGAATTATCTAAGGTGTTAGCATCATTCTTTCTTATTGCGATTTATGTGAATTGCTACCGCAGATATTTTAAGCACTCTAAAAGTAATATTGATTCAATTAGTTTTAAAGCAGTAGATAATAAGATAGGATATCTTGTTTTTTCCAGTGAAACTATATGTTATTTCTTGCCTTTAAAAATAAGTAGCCACTTTAATATGTTATGGTTTTATGGATACTTGAAAGCCATAACCATGCACCATCAAAATAGAAAGTGATACTTTTAAGACTGTTTACTAAGAAAAAAGATACCATATAACGGGTACATTGCCTTTTTAATTTCTGAAGGCTGAAGCTCATGAACTTCATAAGTACCCTTATTCTTGCACTTATCCTACGAATTCTTTACCTCATATATCGAAAACGTAAGCCTAGTTTTTATACTGTTAGCTTGGTAATAATATCAGTTATTGTGTGGTCCGTTAAATCCTACCTATTGGACTATTACATTATCCCAACATCCTCTATGGCACCGACATTGAAAGCTGGTGATCTCATTTTTGCAAAGCCGGTTGACGCGCAAAAAGAGCAATTGATGCGTGGAGATATAGTGATTTTCCGAGCTCCTGCATTCCCTTCATTCATTTATGTAAAACGCATTATCGGATTGGCTGGCGATACTGTCACTTATACCGATGATAAGTCGGTCCAGATCAACGGAAGGATGATCGGGCAGCTAAACCTTCATAATGACCATACGAGTACCTATCAGGCGCTTCAGGAACGTAATGCGCAACAATATGAGTACGTCATTGATAACCGTAAACCATTCGTTAAGCCAATTTATACACAATGGGTAATCCCTGATGGATATGTTTTTGTTCTTGGCGATAACAGGGATCACTCATGGGATTCACGGTTTTTTGAAAATGCGGTTGGAACTCCACGGCATTTGCGAGGGCTTGTTAAAAAGGAACTTTTGATAAGCCGGTATTTAGCCACGGCTTTTACACTTGAGTTTATGAAAAGCGATTTTGATATAGGGGAGAATAGCTTAAAAGTAATTTCTGAAGCTCAAACGGCAGAGGGGAATGATGGGGATAAATAGAAGCTGTATCGCATTAGTTTGCTTTTTCTTGTCCTCTTGTGGTTCTACCACAGGGGCGATCACTACACACGAGCATCTTGTGACGCAAGCCGCACAAGATAAGCATGTCAGTTCTGGTGGCTTCGACAGAGTAGCTGATACCTATGTACTGGCAAGAGAGATTACTGGTCTTGAATCCAACGAAATAAAGCAACTCTATGAGGTGAAGGGGAGTGGCAACACATTAATAAAAATTGATATGGCATCTATACCATGCTCGATATTGCTTAAAAAGAACACAAGTCAAAGTAGTGAGATTTGGCTTATAACTGATATGGGTTGCAATGAATATTTATAAAATCTCAGTAATCAGCTCCCTTTTATTTTCTTCTATGTCATACAGCAAACCTGTTTTTATAGGAGATTCACTTACCTATGAGATAGCTAAAGGGTACAGCACAATCCAAGCTGTTGATGCTCGATACAAAGTAGGTAGCGGATTATCCACAAAGAAGATCCTTGATTGGCAGAGATACGCAGAGCAATTCAGTTTTGAAAAATACGATACCGTTTATGTGATTCTCGGTACTAACGACCATGTTCAAATATCAGAAAAAGAAAAGTACACCTCTAAAGTTCGGCATTTTATCCAAACCATAAAAGCCAGAAACCAAAATGTGATCTGGTTACTTCCTCCAACCCTTAAAGACCCCGCCAAAAACAGACTATTAGATAACACTCGGCAAGCCATAATGACGGCTTCGCAGATAGAGGGGATCACCACCGTAGATACACGAACGGTTCTTGGTGAAACATACAAGGATGTCATAGATGGGACAACAGTTCGCACAAAGGATGGAATACATATCACTCCGAACGGAGCCTTACTTACTGTGACACAGCTACTATTTTAGTAAATTGGAATGTTGTAATGAGAAGAAAGCGTAGATTTAAGAAACGAAATCCCTATGTAACTAATATGAATATT